>CAVHPV010000012.1:0-27529 GCA_963638045.1 Faecalibacterium sp. CAG:74
ATGCGGTGGAGCCGCCAATGTTAAACCCCCATTTGAAATGGGGGTTGGTAACTTAGACAGGAATTATGATAGATTATTAAAGCGGCTTTAACTTCTTAACTCTCGGTGTTTCCTCATCTTCAACTGTAAACAAGCCGTCGTTGATTTCCTCAAGCCGTTTGTTGAGCTCGGCGAGGAGTGAAAGCATCTTGTCTTTGTCTCTTCTCTCCTGTTCAAAATTGAAAGAAACGCCTTCTCTCTTACTTATGGTGTAATATGAATTGAACATATCGCTTATCTTTTGTGCTATCTCTTTTAACTCCCGTCGTTATCAACAGCATCTACGCCTGTCGAGTCCGTGTTAGTTTTCTCGTCGTAGTACTCCTGCCATATTGGGCCGTCCATGTAATCAAGTTTAATTTTGATAGTTTTCATTGAAGCTATCCTCTGTCTCACAGCTTATGCACCTACAAATGTACGGCAGCTGTTATGGAATATCAACCAAGATATGAGTGTTTCAATTTGTATCACCGCTGGTGATACAATTAATATGCTCGCAATATTTTCTTATTTTTAATTGAATTAGCTTCAAGGAAATACTCATAGTAACCTAAGTGTGATATTTAAGAAAGGGGGAATTCGAGCCTTTCCTCATCGGCTGTGAAGACCGATACACCTCTACTACAACCTTCTCCACTTGGGTACTTGATGATTGTTCGGGGGATGTCTTTCCTTAAGTGAATGTAATAATTGTTACAAATAATAATGGCTTGCACGGATAAACAAATATAGTCATTAGAATGTCCTCAATTCTACTTAGGAGATTCATGTAATGACAAATTTACAAGGTTCATTTGTTGCAATGCCTACTCCGTTCACCGCTGACGACAAGATCGATTTCGACGGTTTCGGAATTCTCATCGAGCGTCAGATCAAATACGGAACAAGCCAGCTCTTTGTTCTCGGGTCGGCAGGAGAGACGACTCTTCTCACAATCGAAGAAAAGAAGAAGATTGTCCATGAAGTTATAAAGATAGCAGACGGTCGCATTCCCGTCTTCTTCGGAGCTGCAGCTTTCACAACGGACCAGAGCATAGAGATGGCTAAATACATAGAAAAAGAGGGTGGTGATGGAGTCATCTTCACAGTACCCCCGTATGTTTTGATTCCCCAGACGGCAACTTATGCACATTTTGATGCCGTGATGAGTTCTATCTCCATTCCATGCGGTATATACAACAATCCCTCGAGACTCGGCGTAAACGTAAATCCCGAGACAATCAAGAAGCTTTCAGACAAGCATCCTCATTTTGTCATCGACAAAGAGGCGATGAGCTCTGTCGAGCAGCTTGTACAGGTAGAGCGTCTATGCGGCGATAAGGTCAAGATCATGTGCTGCGACTACCCCAAATATTCAATTGTTCTTCCGACTCTTGCTGTAGGCGGCACCGGTACTGCTAACATAGGAGGAAATATCATACCGGAGGAATGTGCTAAATACTCGCGTCCGTGGACAAGCATCGAGATTATGGAAGAGGGTAGGAAAGAATACTTCAAATGGTTCCCGCTTCTTCAGAAATTATATGATTTTTCGAACCCGATTGTCATAAAAGCCGCTCTTGATATACTAGGGCTTCCAGGCGGTCATTTACGTAAGCCGTACCAGGAATATGTAGGACATCACAGGGATGAGCTCGAAGCTCTTATGGGCGAGATGGGTGTTATCGACAAATACAGCGTGAGAAAGTAGCTGGGGAGAAAAGAGGATGTCGGAGAGATTAATAGTTATCGGAGGAACAGCTGCCGGATTAAGTGCCGCATCGAAGGCGAAGAAGCTTAAACCGGAGATGGATATTACGGTATTTGAAAAGTCAGGATTCATCAGCTATGGAGCATGCGGACTGCCGTACTTCGTCGGTGGAATGATTGACTCGGAGAATGATTTGGTCTCTCTTACCGCCGTAGAGATGAAAGAGAAGAGAGGAATCCCCGTCTTCATTCATCATGAAGTGACTCACATAGACAATATCGGAAAAACAGTAACCGTTCTTAATCTCGATACCAATGAAGTGAGTATCCACCCCTATGACAAGCTTGTAATTGCAACAGGTGCATCCCCGATAAAACCCGCTATCAAGGGAATAGAGGCAGAAGGTGTGCACTATCTGAGAAATGTCGAAGACGGGATTTCTCTTAAAGGAGCAGTTAAACCCGGAAGCACAGCCGCAATTGTCGGAGGTGGTTTTATCGGCCTTGAGTGTGCAGAGGAACTTGCGTCCGCAGGAGTTAAAGTTCACATCTTTGAAGCTTTACCGAGACTACTTCCGTTTCTCCCGGAATCTTTTTCTTCTCTTGTTCTTGAGACTCTCGAGAAGAATGGGGTTTCTGTACACCTTGGAGAGAAGGCAGAGGAAATTCTCACTAAAGACGGAAAAGTGTGTGGTCTCAAGACAACATCTTCATCCATTGAATGCGATATGGTTCTTATGTCGATCGGTGTTAAGCCAAACAGCAGCCTCGCTGAAGAGATTGGTCTGACTCTCGGTATCAAGAGGGCTATCTCTGTCGATAAGAACATGAGGACATCAGATCCTTTCATCTGGGCTGCAGGAGACTGTGCAGAGAATTTCAACAGCATTACGGGTAAGCCGTGTTATATACCGCTCGGGACGACAGCCAATAAGACTGGACGTGTTGCGGGAAGCTCGATAGGTGGTGAAGAGACTCCGTTCCACGGTGTCATGGGATCAATGGTTACAAAAGTCTTTGATACATACATTGCAACTACTGGACTCACCCTCAAAGAAGCAAAAGATGCTGGATTCGATGCTGTGGAGTCCGAGATAAAACAGCGTGACAAAGCTTCATACTATCCCGGGCATAAAATTATGTATTTGAACTTCATTCTGGATGCAGTAAGCGGAAGATTACTCGGCGCGCAGACTGTGGGAAGTGAAGCTGCAGCAATCAGGATTGATACTCTTGTTGCTGCAATAGACGCAAAGATGACGGTATCCGAGATCAATGATCTTGATTTGATCTATGCTCCGCCCGTCGCTCCTGTCTATGATCCGATATTAATTGCCGCAAGCCAGGCTATGAAGAAAGTAAAGAAGTAGAAATGGAAAAGATTCATTGTGATATAGAGCAGCATGCAGTTCTCTTTGCTCTCATAGCAAAAGAGGTAATCACCTCCTTTAAAGATGACGGTGTCTATGTAATACGGCGGTGCGTCGCGGAGTATGGAAGAGAGAGGGGATTGAGGATGCAGAAGCGGTGCCTTGAACACAATGATCCTTTGACCGCTCTCAATTATCAGGCATATAACGAGAGGAGTTCGAGGCCGGGACAGATGAACTCCGTCTTTGTCGAGAAAAGCCCGGAAGCTGTAATTCATGTCATGAAATGTGCATGGGTCGATGCATGGAAGAAGTATGACCTTCTCGAGTGGGGAAAGTACTACTGCCTCGACATAGATAAGAGCCTCACTCGCGGCTTCTCTCAAGACGAGTATGAAGTCAAAATATGCGGCCACCTCAGCTGGGGTAATCCCTGTTGCGATATGCATTGGGGGTTCGAGATGACCCCGGATGCCGAAGAGTACATCAAAGAGAAGAAGAAAGAGCTCTCGGCGGAAGGTGCCGTCCTTTCATATGACTATCATACGGGACATCTCTTCTCTTCGTTTACCGATACCCTCAACAGTTTGAAAGGCCTCAAAGGCCTTGAATGCGTAAAGAGAGCGTTAAGCGGATTCAAAGAGATATATTCAGCAGAGTACGTGGAAGCTTTTGCATCTTCGTATGAGATATCCCCGGAAGGGAAAGCCCTGTTGAATGAGCAAATGTAATAAAAGATACAAATTATCTGTTTATATGGCAGATGAATTAAGAGAGAAATAATCTGATTGTGGAAAGGTATTAGGAGGCCGGTTTTGAACTATCTTGAGAAGGCAGAGAAGATAAAAGAAGAAGTTATTGAATGGAGAAGACATATCCATTCAAATCCGGAAAGCGGAGAAAATCAGCCTCAGACTGTGGCCTATGTCATGTCTAAGCTCAAAAGCTTTGGACTTGAACCGGAGGCTCTCTCGGGCGGTGTCGTCGCTCTCATAAAGGGAGGAAAGCCCGGTAAAACCATCATGCTTCGTGCCGATATGGATGCCCTCAATATGAAAGAGGAGAGCGGCCTTCCGTTCAAGAGTAAAAACGAAGGCATCGCTCATTGCTGCGGGCATGACCTCCATACTTCCATGCTCCTGGGAGCTGCAAAACTCCTCTCTGAGAATAGGGAGAATATAAAAGGTACCGTCAAACTGCTTTTTCAGCCTTCAGAGGAAACGGGAACAGGTGCCGCAAGAATGATAAAAGCCGGAGTTCTCGAGAATCCCCATGTTGATGCAGTATATGGTCAGCATATGTATATAGCGACAGAAGACAGATGCGGTACTCTTTCTATCAGCTCTGCTGTTACTCTTGCTTCCAACTCAATGTTTGAGATAAGAGTTCATGGAAAGGGAAGCCACGGTGCCAGACCGCAGACTGCGGTCGATCCGTTGAATATCCTCTGTCATATCTACATTTCTCTTCAGGCTATAAACGCCAGACTCATAGACCCTAAGGAAACCATTGTTTTGACAATAGGAGAAATAAAAGGCGGAAGCATGCCGAACAGCATTCCTGATTCAGCTTCGATGAGGGGAACAATCCGTGCATTGAACAATATCACTCACCAGGAAATCAAGAAAAAGATGGTCCAGATAGTCGAAAATACCGCCAGGGCATTCTCGGGAGAGGCAGAGGTGATCTTCGACATGGAGATGCCGGCAACTGTGAATAATACGGAAATGGTGAATGAAATAAAAGGGTACCTCTCCGAGATATTGGACGATGACATGATCAAGGAAATGCCTGTCAGAATGGGGAGTGAAGATTTCTCCCGCTATGGAGAAAAAGTTCCTTCTGTCTTCGGCTTTTTAAGCGGTGGCAGCATAGATGAAGGCTATACAGTCGGCTCTCATAACCCAAAGGTCGTCTACTCTGAGGATGCAATCCCGAATGGAGTGGCGTCATATGCCCAGGTTGCCACAAGATGGCTCGAGGAGCATTCGTAAATGAACTAACTATTGAGTCAGGCGAAGAGAAAAGGGCCCTTCTCCTGGGAAAATAGATATAAGGAGATATTATGAAAAAAGCACTATCAATCGCTCTTGTTCTCCTTCTTGCACTTACCTTTGCTTTTGCAAATGGTTCATCCGAGAAGGAAGGTAAAGTCCGTGACACTTTGAATTACGGTCTTCCTCAGGAACCGGGAAAGCTGGATCCCCAGAATGATTCCCTTCTGGTTTCAAAGTTCCTATGTAAGAATATCTACGATACTCTTCTCCATCTCAACGGTGAGACAAAGGAAATAGAGCCCAACCTTGCTACAGAATGGGTCTGGGAAGATGACCTTACTCTTGTTCTGACACTCAGAGATGACGTTTACTTCCATAACGGCGAGAAGATGACTGCAGATGATGTCCTCTATACATTCCAGAGATGTAAGACAGGAACCGTCTCTGCAAACTTCTATAAGTCTTTCGACATTGATGCTTCTTATGTAGTCGATCCAACCCATATTGTAGTCAAGTTCAAAACTCCGTATGCGGCAGCTCTCAACGTTCTTGCAAATGTTTCTTCTTCTATCGTATGTAAGTCTTATGCTGAATCCGTTGATGCAACGACATTCTATCTCGAGCCGATCGGAACAGGCGCATACAAATTTGTTGAATGGGATTCGGGCGACCATATTACTCTCACAAGAAATGACAACTATTGGGGAGAGAAGGCTAATATCCCGAACGTTCTTTTGAGAATAATCAACGACAACAGCGCACGCTGCATCGAACTCGAGACAGGCGGAATCGACATCACAGACTCTTTGAACTTTGCAGATGTCTCGAAGCTTGGAGATGTCGAAGGCCTTAATGCATACTTCGGACCGAGTCTCAAGGTTATGTACCTTTCTCTCAATGAAAACAAGCCGTACTTCAAGGATGAAAGAGTCCGCAAGGCCATTGCTCATGCAATCGACACAGAGAAGGTTCTTGCTTCTGCTTACGGCGGAGGTGCTGCCCGTGGAACAAGTTCTCTTCCGTCAAGTCTTTTCAGTTATAAGAACGAAGGCTTCTATGAATATGCCCCAGAGCTCAGTAAAGAGCTTCTTAAAGAGGCAGGATATCCGGACGGTTTTACATTCACATGTGTCTGTCCAAGCGTTGCTGCAAGTATAAAAACAGCTGAATCTGTACAGGCTTTCCTCTCTGAAGTCGGAATAACAATGAAGATCGAAGAATACGATGCTGCAACATGGATGGGAAAGAAATTGAGAGACAGTAACACAGACAGTGCTCCATACGTCTTCACTGCTGATACTTATGATCCCGATCAGGCATATATGAACATGTTTGCAGGAAGCGGCTACAGCACCGTAAGTAAGACAGATGAGACTCTCAACGCACTTCTCCAGGCTGGAAGAGCAGAGACAAACGTCGAAAAACGTAAGGCAATCTACGGTGAGGTACAGGATTACATTCACGACCACTATATCGTCATCCCATTGGTTGAAAACTTCATCAACTATGCTTATAGCGACGCGGTCAAAGGCTTCGTGCCGGATGCCGGTGTTCAGCTTGATCTCAAGAAATTGAGTTTCTAACCCCGATTCTCCAAGGTGGTTATCGAGAGGTGACCACCTTATAAAATAGGAGTACACAACTTGTACAGGTACATCTTAAAAAGACTAATAATGATTATCCCGACAATGCTCTTTGTCATTGTCCTGGTCTTTACAATCAACTATTTCAGCTCCGGAGACCCTACGGTGGCGATTCTCGGAGAGGGTGCTTCCCAGGAACAGATAGATGCAAAGAGAGAGGAACTCGGACTTAACGATTCCTACTTCGAACAGCTCTTTCGATATATAGTCAACATCGTCACCAAATTCGATTTCGGTACTTCTTACAAGAACGGAAAACCCGTTCTTGATGAAATATTGAAAAGATTCCCGACAACGCTGCTGTTAACTTTGACGAGTATGACAATCGCGACTGTCGTGGGAATTATTCTCGGCATTATCTCTGCTGTAAAGCAGTATTCAATATTCGATCGTGTAGCCACATTTGTTTCACTTTTCGGCGTCTCAATTCCGTCATTCTGGCTGGGCTTGATGCTGATGATTGTCTTTGCCTTGAATTTAAGGATCCTTCCGGCTTCAGGTTTCTACGGCCCGAAATACTGGATTCTTCCATCCATTGCAATTGCAACCATTCCTATTGCCACGATCACCCGTACAACAAGATCTTCCATGCTTGATGTCATAAGACAGGATTACATGAGAACTGCACGTGCAAAGGGTGTAAGCGAAACTACAATCATCGTCAAACACGGCCTCAGAAATGCGCTTATTCCCGTAATGACGGTTGTCGGCATCCAGCTTGGTAAGACTCTTGCGGGCTCTATTGTCACAGAGTCGATCTTCTCGATTCCTGGACTTGGTACACTCATAGTGAATGCCATATATGCACGTAACTATCCTGTTATTCAGGGCTCGATTCTTTTCTGTGCACTTACATTCTGCTTGATCAACCTTGCTGTCGATATCCTCTATGCATACATAGACCCGAGAATCAAATCGCAGTATGCATCGCCGAAGAAAAGAAAAGCAGCTTTCCCTGAGAAGAAAGGATGATGGCCATGGACAAAAAGAAAACGAACAGTGTATGGCACAGGCTCAAGAAAGATAAGGCTGCTATGCTCGGTCTTGTCGCCATTATTATCATCATCTTGGCGGGGCTCTTTGCCGATGTCATCACACCATATCAATATGATAAGCCCGACTATGATGCGATCTTCGAGTATCCGAGCTTGAAGCACCTCATGGGAACCGACCAGCTCGGACGCGATATCTTCACACGTGTCATCTATGGAACGAGGATCTCTCTCAGTATAGCATTCGCATCTGTATGTATAAGCTTGACTGTCGGTGTTACCATCGGTGTCACTGCAGCATATTTCGGCGGTGTTTACGAGACGATAGTCATGAGATTCATGGATGGTGTCATGTCCATCCCGTCACTTCTCCTGGCTATTGCGGTATCGTCAGCAATGGGAAGAGGAAGCATACAGAGCGCAATAGCAATAGCGATAGCGAACATACCGACATTTGCCAGAGTCGGAAGGGCATCCGTAATGACTGTCAAAGAGATGGAATATGTAGAGGCTGCACGTTCCATCGGTGCCGATAACAGAAGAATCATTCTCAAACACATCCTGCCGAATGCTCTTTCTCCGATCTTCGTCCAGGCGACTCTTGCCATTGTCAACGCCATACTCACAATAGCAATGCTGAGTTTCATCGGTCTCGGAATCGAACCTCCGACACCGGAGTGGGGAAGCATGCTCTCGCAGGGAAGAGAATACATCAGAGATTTCTGGCCGGTTGTAACCTTCCCGGGCGTGATGATCATGATCACCGTCAGTGCATTCAATGTCCTCGGAGATGGTCTTAGAGATGCACTCGACCCGAAACTCAAGCAGTGAGGAGGATTATATATGAGTCTTCTGAATATTAAGGATTTAAGAATTGAATACACGTCGAATGATTCGATAGTCAAAGCCGTCAACGGAATCGACCTTGAAGTCGACGAGGGTGAGGCACTGGGACTCGTCGGAGAGACAGGCGCAGGAAAAACAACAACCGCACTCGGAATCTTACGTCTCATCCCGAATCCTCCCGGACGTATAACAAGCGGGGAAATCTATTTTCAGGGCGAGGATCTTCTCAAGAAGAAGGACAAGGCGATGAGAAGTATTAGGGGAAACCAGATTTCCATGATTTTCCAGGATCCTATGACAGCTCTCAATCCCGTTCTTCCCGTAGACGATCAGATAGCTGAAGTCATCAAGCTACATAAAAAGTGCTCGAGAGCGGAAGCTGAAGCCGAGGCTGTGAAGATGCTGGAGATGGTCGGTATACAGGCAGTGCGCGCACATGAGTATCCACACCAGTTTTCAGGCGGGATGAAGCAGAGAGTCGTCATTGCCATCGCGCTTGCATGTAATCCGAAACTTCTTATTGCCGATGAACCTACAACCGCTCTTGATGTGACGATCCAGGCTCAGGTGTTGATTATGATCAAGGAGCTTCAGAAAAAGCTGAAGACTGCAATGATTCTTATAACTCATGACCTCGGTGTTGTCGCCTCGACATGCGACAAGGTTGCCGTCATGTATGCCGGTGAGATCGTTGAGTACGGTTCTCTTGAAGATATCTTCGACCATACGACCCACCCCTATTCAATCGGCCTTATGGAGTCGATTCCGTCCCTCGATAATGATGTAAAGAGACTTAAACCGATTCCCGGAATGATGCCGGATCCGTCAGAGCTCCCTGTCGGGTGTTCCTTCTCCGAAAGGTGTCCGTATGCAGGAGAAGAGTGTTTCAAGTCGAAGCCCCAGACAATGGAGATATCGAAAGGACACTTTGTCAAATGTTTCAAAGTAAATAAAACGGAGGCAAGGAATGGGTAACATCATAGAAGTCAAAGATTTGAAAAAGTATTTCAAGACAGCATCCGGAACGCTCCACGCCGTCGACGGAATAAACTTCACGATAGAAGAGGGAAAGACTCTCGGCGTTGTCGGAGAATCGGGCTGCGGTAAGTCGACTCTCGGTCGTGTTATCCTGGGCCTTCTTGATTCGACTGACGGTAAGATATTCTTCAACGGAGAAGATATTACCGGTGCCAAGGGAAAGAAACGCTTTGAATTGAGACGGGAGATGCAGATGGTATTCCAGGATCCCTTCTCATCACTCAATCCACGAATGACGATCAAGGAGATCATCTCCGAGCCCCTGGATATCTACAAGGTTTACCCGAGTAGAGAGGAAAGGGACAAGCATGTCGAGAAAATCATGGATACGGTAGGACTTGCGAGAAGACTCTCCGACTCATATCCTCATGAGCTCGACGGAGGAAGAAGACAGCGTATAGGAATCGGGCGTGCACTTGCACTTAATCCCAAGTTTATCGTCTGCGACGAACCTGTTTCCGCGCTTGATGTATCTATCCAGGCCCAGATATTGAATCTCATGCAGGATCTTCAGGAATCGCAGAACCTTACATATATGTTCATCACACATGATCTCTCCGTCGTAAAGCACGTCTCTGATGATATTCTTGTGATGTACCTGGGATGTATGGTCGAGAAGTGCCGTGCAAAGGAACTCTTCTCTCATCAATATCATCCATATACGAAGGGTTTGATCTCGGCAATCCCGATCCCGAATATACATAGAGTATCGAAACCGGTAATCATCAAGGGCGAACTCACATCCCCGATCGATCCCAAACCCGGATGCCGCTTTGCTCCCCGCTGTCCTTATGCAGAGGAAAATTGCTTCAAGACAACTCCTCTTCTTGAAGAAGTCGAGAGCGGACACTTTGTCGCATGTCACAAGGTGAAAGAGATCAATAACCTCTGAAATAAAAAGAAGAAGGCCGCTTTCTGCTGCCTTCTTCAGGGGGGAGAACTAAAACTATCAGCTTTTAGACTTTTGTCTACTTGCCAATCATGATATTAAGAATCTCAACATCTGTTGATTTCATTCCGACTCTGCCCATCCTTCCGAATGAGGCGATTGTGTCTTCCGTGTTATCCTGGACGAGGCCCTCGCCAGAGGGGAATGTGTGTTTTTCTCTTGCCATGAAAAATGCCATCTCAGCAGCATCGAGAGCCGAGGCAATCTTTGCCGCGCAGCTTGCTTTCGCGCCGTCACAGACGATTCCCGAGACATTTGCAAGGGTGTTGACGATTGTTGCTTCGATGACTTCATTACTTGAATGGTGGAGGTAGGCGATTCCAGCCCCTGCTCCTGCAGCCGCCGATACCGCCCCGCAATAAGCAGAGAGCTTTCCGAGTCCGTTCTTCTGATATATGGCAATCAGATTACTCATGACGAGAGCCCTGTATTTCTCTTCTTCACTGCTTTTGAGATAATTTGCATAGACGATGATTGGAAGGCTTACTGTCATACCTTGATTCCCGCTTCCGCTGTTTATGACAACGGGAAGAACGCACCCGTTCATCCTTGCATCGCTTCCGGCAGCAGGTAGTGCCTTTGCAAGGACCTCCACGGTATCACCATAGTGCCTGAGGAGTGTTGCTCCGACGTTTGCGCCATAATCTTTCTTCATACCTTCCTCTGCAATCGAGAGGTTGCATTTTATCTGGTTATCGAGAAGATCCTTCACGTCTGCGATATCCACCTCATCGACGAAGGCGAAAATATCCTTGAGATTGAGAATGCTTCTGTCGACAGCAGAGCCGTGGTTCGGGTTTGATTTGTTATCGAGAATAACGACGCCGTCTTTCTCGATACGGCATATATTGGTGTGTGTATAGACTATCTCGACAAGTGCTGAGTGCTTCTCTCCATTCATCTCTATTATGATATCGAGATTGGAGACACCTTCGATTAAATCGACGGAGCAGAAATGTTTTTTCAAGAGCTCTCTCGTCTTTGCTATATGCTCCGGTTTAATATCACTCAAAACCTCAAGTTTCTTTTCGGCATTTCCTCCGACGGCCCCGAGTATGGCGCTTGCTTCAACGCCTTTGAGATCTCCCGTTGTCGGGACGATGACACCCTTTACATTCTTTATGATATTTCCGCTGCATCGTGCCGTTATATGTACCGGATCCTCCCCCAGAACTTCTCTTGCTTTTGCCGAGGCATATGCTATTGCTATAGGTTCCGTGCATCCGAGTGCAGGGATAAGCTCTTCTTTGAGGAGAAGAAGATATTGTGAATAAAGTGCTCTGTCCATACTCTACCTTTTTAAGAGATTTTATCGTCAAGAAGACTCAAAAAAAGGAACAACAGAACAATGTAACAATTGTTACAAATCAATCCATCATGTGCTCGTAAGCTTCTTTGGCGACCTGAATTCTGTGATTAACGATCCTTATGTATCCTTCAAGGCTCAACTCGTTTATGAGCTTGGACGTCGTAACTCTTGCACTCCCGATAATGGTGCTTATCTCATAGTGCGTGTATTTGTTGTAGAGTCCGTACCATGCCCCGTCTATGAGTTCTGTGGTGTTGGCCGTCGAGCAGAAGAGCTGGAGAATTCTTTCCTTTACAGGATAGAAGACAAGCATCTCGATGTCATGGCGGAGTATTCTTATCTTCCTGCAGAGGTTCTTCATGATATAAGAGCGGACGATTGGATGGTCTTCATTCATGAGCTTGTTGTATTTGCTGGAGGGAAGGAACCATATCTCGCTTGTTTCCATCGTCTCGCTTATGAGCCCCGTCGGATCGTTGAGAACAACCGGCGTCTCTCCGAAGATCCAGCCGTCACTGAGCGTGTAGAGGATTTTCTCTTCTCCTCCATCTGCTATGAAGTAGTGGCGTGTGCGTCCTTTCTTGATGTAGTATATTCCGCTGAGACTGTCTCCTGCTTCAAGAAACTTGAATCCCTTGGGATATGATTTGATAACGCAATATGGTTTGATATGCTCCTCGAAAGCCTTGTCAGGGATGAGTGGTACCGTGAATGTTGAAGAGCAGATATTCTTGTCCATATTGTGTCCTCGCTTTGTTTATCAAATTCTATATATTGAAAAAACCAAGGTCAATTATTCAGTGAGAGATAAGAAAAGAGCCATCTCTCCAAAGAGAGTGTCCCCTAATCTTTGGGCATCAATGACAAGCGACATTGAATAAGTGTACCACTGTTTTCTCTTGTGTCTGGTTTCATTTATTACTTCAGACCGCAGTAATAAGACGCTGGATACACTTTTTGGCTTCAATTTCCTGACTCTTGGATTTTGATAAGCAGATACAATAAATCTACTACTTCCGGATATTATTATGGCGTAGTTTTTCTCCCTTTCTTATAATGAGAACGCTTAGAGGTGGTAAAGAAGGCTACAAGTTATCGCTTGCTATGCGATATTTATTGCGTAAAACTGTCAACGCATTAGTCATTTATGATAGAATTAAATGATTTTATGGAGGGGTTAATGGATAGAAGAGATAATAAATACATATTTGAAGATACAATGAGAAGAATAAAAGAGAACCGCATTCTTGCATCATGTGTCAGCGACAGCATTAAGGACGAAGAGCTGATATTAGAGAAGGATGAGTATATTCCTTCCTTTAATATTACATACCCGGAAGAGGTGAAGATTGTTGTTTCAAGAAAGCGTACGTTCGAAGCTGCTGTAGCATATAAGGGAATGAAGACGGCAGTACTTAATTTTGCCTCTGCCGTATCACCGGGAGGTGGAGTAACGGGAGGAAGTTTTGCACAGGAAGAGAGTCTCTGCCGTTGCTCGACACTGTATCCTTGTTTAAATACAGAATATCTTTGGGATAATTACTATGAGCCTCATCGTAATGGCTTTGATAGGCGCAATACAGATGACACAATCTACACGCCGCATGTGATCGTCTTTAAGCAGGATGAGCTTTATCCTGTGGCATTGGATGAACAATATTGGTTCCCGGTGAATATCGTAACGACTGCTGCACCGGACCTTAAACGCCCGCGATATGAAGGAGAAATGGGGTGTGTTAACTTAAGTGATGATGAACTTATGGCATTGCACTTAAAGAGGGCTGAACGGATTCTCTCAATTGCCGCTGGAGAAGGAAACGAGGTTGTCATTCTTGGAGCATTCGGCTGCGGGGCATTTCATAATCCCCCTCGTATTGTTGCGCAAGCATTCAAGAATGTAATTAAAGAAAGTTTTCTGCATAAATTCAAAGTCATAGAATTTGCAATATACACTAATCCCTTCAGAGAAGAGTCAGAGAATGCGGCTGTTTTTTCCGAGGTGTTTGATTTTGAGATACCTGCACATCGCTTTAAAAACAACCTGTTCGAAAATTAGTAATTTAATTTTCTCTAGGTTTTAAGCTATTTATGATCAAGATGCTGTTCTTTTGTAGAAGGCTGAGAGGGTGAGGATTGTAATGACAAATGATTATGACGGAATAGAAAAACAATTTACATATGACAATGATGAAGTTGAATATATAGGCAAATCAATAGATAGTGAGTTTAAGCAGGCGGAAGAGACTGTAGCCACAGAAGAGGGTCATAAATCAATTTCGGATGATTATAATGATGACCAGGAAATTAAAGATAAGAAGAAGCATATTTCCCTTGTTTCCTATTATTCTTTATTAGCATTTATGATTCTTGTTTCACTGATTTCCCTTGTTCTTATCGGCATAGATGTATGTGACTATATGGAATGGGTGAATTCCAGAAATGAAGTAGAACAGTCATATAAGGACAGAATTGAAATCTATGACACTGAATTAGGAAAAATGATTGAAGACTATTATAGTTTGGAAGAAATAATCAACAATCGAAAGGCATCTATTGAATCTCTTGAAGCTGAAGTCTCTGTACTTCAAGATAAAAAGAATGAGCTTGACGCAATAAAAGAGACATTGACAAATATCAAGAGTGAGTATTCGGCGCTTGCCGGTCAGAATGCTTCACTTAATAGTGAAAATATAACACTTCAAGGCGAGAACAAGAATATTCAGACCAAAGTTGATTCTCTTAGCAGTGAATATGAGAAGAAGGAAGCTGAATATAACGTCCTTTTTGATAAGAACAGTGTTCTCGAAGAATCTGTCGCCAGTCTGACTAATGAAAAAGAAACGCTTACTTCTTCAGTTTCTTCTTTGAGAGGAGAAGAGAAATCATTAAAGGAAAGTGTTTCTTCATATCAAACAGAGGTTGATAGTTTGAAGGAAAAGAAGATTAAGCTTGATTCTGAAAGTTCATCTATTTCCAATAAAATCGAAGAGCTAAATTCAACTCTGTCTACATTGAACACATCTAAGAGTTCTCTGGAAAAAGAACAAACGTTGTTAACGATATCTAATTCGAGTCTTTCCCTAACAAACAAAACTTTAACAAGTAAGAATGAATCACTTTCTTCGGAAAATACCGGATTGGAGGCAGAGATAGCCGACCTGAAAACGGAAAAGAGTTCTCTCGGAAGTGATGTTTCCTCATTATCAAAAGAGAAGGAGATGCTTCAGCGCCAGGTTGAGGATCTTACAACTTCTGTTTCATCTCTTACTTCTAATAAGGCTTCTCTTGAGAAATCAATCTCTCTTCTCACGTCTCAGAAAGCCTCGCTTGTTACAGAGAATGAAAATCTTGAGGCAACTCGGAGCGACCTGTCGAAATCAATTGATGCATTGAGGAACGAGGATAAGGCCTTGACGTCCAATGTCAGCTCTTTGACTGCAGAAAAAACAATTATGACAAGTCAAAAAATAAGTCTGAGTAATGAAATTGATTCATTAACAAGTGAGAAGCTGTCTTTAGAGAGAGAAATAAAGACGCTGGAAGATAAACTTTCCGCATTACAGACAGAATCAGCTGAAAGTGAAATTACAGGTGATAAATAGAAGGAGGGAAAAGGTTAAATGCACACATTTTATTTTTATATTGCTGCTGTCATATGTTATGCCGTCTTAGCAGGCATTGTATTTTACTCTATAGGTATCTATAAAAAAGCCAAAGCTCTCAATCCGTATAATGAAACAATCGATCAACTTAAGGCAGACATAAGAACAGCTTCATCTGTAAAAGAGGAACTGAAAGCAGAAATTGAAAGTCTAAGAGATGAATCAGGACGATATCAAGGAATAATTGACGACGGAAAAGCTGCAGAGGAATATCTAAAGAAATATGGAGACGATGTTGACAGCGCAAAGTCAAATATAGCTGATCTGAAAAATCAAACACAAGAGGCAGCAGAAGCTTTATCTGAAATAGAAGAAAGAATTAATGAGGAAAACGAAAAGAGAAATAGAATATTGGAAGAAGAGAATGAGGCAATTTCCAAAATGAATGATGCTTTAAATAAGTATAATATTCTTGAAAAACAAAGGGTAGACTTGGAAACGAGAGTCGACCAGCTTAAAGGTGAAATCAATGAACTTTCCCCGCAGAAGTCTCAGCTTGAAGCCGAACTTGAAGGCATTAAGAAACAGATAGAATATGCCAGAGAAGAATTAAAGAAGATTCAGGAAGAGAAGAATAAAAAGGAACAGGAAGTTTCTGTAGCCGGTGACCAATTGGCGTCAATCAAAACTGAGATTGCTTCTTCAAGTGAAAAACTGGGAGGAATCAAAACTAAGATAGACAATATAACCGGCGGAGAAGAAACATGGGGTGAACTTGATACGCCGATCATAACAAATGAGAAGTTTGATAGACCTCTTGATATAGAAGACACGACAATGGATGAGGTCAAAGAACTGGATGCATTTGCCGCCGGTCTCGCTTCTTGTGATATCGAATTCAACAGAAGAACAATTAACGCTTTCCATACAAGTCTCAAGGTTGAAGAGTCTTCTCCTCTCGTTGTCCTGGCTGGTATATCCGGGACTGGAAAAAGTTTGTTGCCTCAGCTCTATGCAAAGTTCTTCGGCTTTAATTTTCTTAATATGGCTGTTCAGCCTAGATGGGACAGCTCTCAAGATCTTTTTGGATTCTATAACTATGCACAGTTTAAGTATAAGGCTACCGAACTTTCCAGGTTGTTATGGCAGTACGATGTATATAATAATCCAAAGTGTAGTTTTAAGGACAACAAAGAGAAGTTGCCAATGAGTATAATCCTTCTCGATGAGATGAATCTCGCCCGTGTGGAATACTATTTTAGTGACATGCTCAGTAAATTGGAAACTCGAAGAACAATTACGGTTGACGACAGGGCAGACAGGTATTTGTCTGAGATCGAGATTGAATGTGGCTCTGGTATTGAGTCAAGAAGACTTTTTGTCGGAAGCAATGCGCTTTTTGTAGGAACAATGAATGAAGATGAGACAACGCAGGCTCTCTCTGACAAAATTATGGATAGAGCGAACGTTCTACGTTTTGGGCGTCCGAAATCTCTTCAAGCAAAAGGTGACCCTATTAAGTTCGGGCAGATGTGTGAAGATAAGAATCCTACTACTATCGAGAAGTGGAAAAAACTTCAGTATAAGGAGAAGGATCATCATGACTTTTCTCAGCTTCATGACCTTGATGACCGTATTGATGAAATAAACAATATTATGGAAAAATTAGGCCGGCCTTTTGCCCATCGTGTTAAGAAGTCTATTGTGGACTATGTTTCTAATTATCCGGGAATTGAAACTAACAATAAAGGAGAATATAAAGATGCCTTATCCGATCAGATTGAGTTCAAGATTTTGCCCAAACTTAACGGAATAGAAAAAACAAATCATAACAACTCTCAATATTTAAAGGAGCTTGGCGATATCATCGGAGGGATTGGTGATAAACAACTTTTTGATGCTTATTACGACAAGGTTTTAAACGATGACTCATCATTTTTCGCCTGGACAGGAGTGAGACGTTGATCCTTTCTTATAAAGAGTTTGATTGTCAGAAGGATAACATAAGATTTACAAGTGATTCATTTACGGATACCTCTTTTCTGGATAATTACCTGAGAGGTACAAAAACAGATGAGAAGAAATTGGGTTATGTCAGTTTCTTTTCCTCTGTTATTGAGTTTTACTCGCATTTGAGAGGCGTTGCAGATACTGAGAGTGGTAATTTCGGGTATTTTGAGGTAAAAGACAAGAAAGGGACATTACCTATAAGTATTGAAACTATAAGAAATTGTCTGGATGATGAAAAAGATGCTCCTGAGGAGATAATCTCAATAATTGCGCAGAAGCATTTCAATCTTATAAAGAATGTCGGTGAATCATTGAGGAAGGTTTTGAGGCGGGAACGCAACAAAGTAAATATGGGGCGGGCTCAGCAGATGGATTCTCAGTGTCTTAGATGGTTAAGTAAACAGCCTGGATATACGACTGCGCAGAAAGCAGGTAGCAAACAGGAGGTTCTTGCTGTTGTCCGACATGAGTCGTATGACACGCTGGAGAATAGAGTTTTCAAAGATTTCATTACTCTTTGTAAGAGAGAGGGAAGCAGATATATCTTTACATATCAAGGTGACTATCCTGATAGTAAAAGAATAGATGACGTCAGAAGACTTGTTAATCTTGTTTCTTCTATTCTTATGTTTCCCATCATGGATGAGATTGCCAAACTGAAAAGCAATCCCCATCCGAACTATGTTCTGCAGAAAAATGTCAACTATTCAGTTATCTGGACACTTTATCAAAGATTATTGAAGAAATATCAGCTCATCGAAGATTTATGGCCGTGCAGACATATAATCATTAAAGAGTATTTTGCCATTCTTTTTGATGTCTTCTTATATTATCACAGAGGATTCAGCCCTATTCTTACAAGTAGATATTGGATTAGTGAGATAGACAGTAAAAATCAGAGAGGGTTTTTGATTGACTCGTATGTAGTTAATTTCTTTAATTGCAAGAAAGGTGGTTGTTCATCTATGTATTTTACCGATAGAAATGGAATGATTTTACTGAGGGAAACCACTTATCAAAATCTTTGTTTCCCTTTCTATTTCATCCCATATAATGAAGTCAACGACGTTATAGCCCCGAAGAAAAAAGATGCCCCGAAGAAAAAAGATAATGAATTTCCTATTATTTTCGATGAACGGGAAAAAGCAAAGTTATTAATTAAGAATGAAGGAATTGCTCTCTCTCCTAACGGGATGGTCGAAAAAATGTTTTCAAGTGAATTAGAAAAGATAATAGGGACCTATGTATGAAAATATGCGTGTATGATTTATCTGCCGGCTATGAAGTAAGGGTTATAGACTTAGATAACAAATCAGAATTAATGACATACAAAATGCCTCCTGCATTGGTTACGGAAGATACACTCCATGATAATAGGAAGTGTACCTTATTTGATCCCAAAAATCCTGATTTTTCATCGTTTATTACAATGAAGGATCTTAGTTATTCTTATGACAACGATAAGCTGATTACACTTACTGAAATCATGTTTTCTCTCTGTTGGACACCTAATAGTAATATCAGTCATATAGGAAGTTATTTTAATGCAGTCAGAACTCTTGTAAATGAAAGAATCAAGAAGAAAGCAATTTCTGTTGATCTAACAATACTTCTTGTTCCTGATGCTTTGCCGTTAGAAAGTCAGCAAAGGCTATTGGCTTCTTTCGGCAGAAGTAGGACGCGATTGCTTTGGCACTCGATTGCTGTTGCTTTGGGGAATGAAGAAGTTTTAATGAATTTTGAAAATTCTAAGGTCATTGGGATTGTGGATGAGTTTAGTGACATAGGGCTTTTTACTTCTAAATTTGAGATAAAATGGGAAGGAGAAAGGGCTGTTCCTTGTCATAAAATATACAAGAAGGCCAACGGAAATATAAGTGAATGGTATTATCAACAACAAGAAGATGCGATAAAGAAAAGTTTGGATGCTAATGTAAAAAAGAATAGGTTAAAGGCCGCATATAAGCTACACAAAGAACGCGAGTACATAGCTATGGATGAGTACTCGAGGCTTCCTGTTAAAAAACCAATTGAGACTTATAACAAGTATAATATTATTAAAATTAAGGATGTTGCACAGGTTATATCTTCAGACCAGTCAACAGTTGAATTTATGAGAAAATATAACCACGAGTGCGATGTCGTAGAATCGGGATTTGATGGGGCTGTTAGGTTTGTCGAATATATTAGCAAGGGCCAAATTCCATATTATGATGAATGTGAATCATTCAGCGTTATCTGTCAAAACAAGAAAGAAGAAATTGAATATTTCGAGCTAATAAAAAAGAATGCATACTTGCCTGGAGGAACAAAGACTGAAGGAATAAAGATCAAAAAGCTTAGTATCCTCAAAGGAAACAAAGATGCCCAATTTTATTTTCATTTAGGAGAAATTGACGACGATAATGCCCAATTGAAGAAGTATATTCAAGAATTCCCTATTGAGAATCCTTTAGAGCAAGATAGAGCACTTCTCCTTTCTCCTTCTGTTATTCCCGGACAGGGATATGCAGAGGTTTTGATTGAAGACAATAATAGAGATAAGCTCTTCCCGCCGATTGAATTAGACTGGAAACATATGGAGCCGGCCTTCGAGGATGGAGAGAAGGTTACAAAAGCATACCTGGAGAATCATTTAAAGAGATCTTTTCCTCCAGATGTTCCCCCTGTAAGGACAAGGTTCTTAAATCAGTCTGCAAGGCATCTTAAATGGGAGTTTGACTATTTATTACAAAATGGACTATTAGACAAAGTTTTTTACAATCTCTCCCGCTGGCCGTATATTGCAGACAAAGATGCCGGAGTAAAGAAATTTACAAGAGAAAATACTTTTGGACACTATACTAAAAAAGATGGACATAAATATGCTTTTCCTAAGGGAGTGTCGATTGAAGGACAGGAATTTCTTGATGAATTTGAAAAACTTGCAAAAGAATTTGTTGATTCGAAAGGAAATGATTCCACTTACATAACATGGTTAGCCTGGTGTTATCAGCGTTATGGCCTTGACGGGAAGCTTCTTCCTAATATGAAAAAGGCAACAGATTTGATTATCTCCTCCATCGATAAAACCTCTAAGTATTCATTACGATCACAGACTGCTAGTTTTATAGGTAATATGATCGCAACAGAAGGGGAATTTGAGAGAGTATTCTGTACCTTTGATAAAGTTTTAAAGAAAAAGAAGACCGGAATTAACAATTGGTGCAGAGCAGTATATCAGATGCTGATGTATACTCCTTACATATATGCCAACAATAATAAAATAGGTGCTGCGGCAGTGCATATCATGGAAAATTTACCAGAGGCATTAAAGTATGCGGTGTCTCCGAAATTCAGTGATCAGAGAGTTTACATGACACTGCGTGTGATTCTGTATATGCTTAGACGCAGAATTTGTGAAAAAGACTTCTGTAAGAAGGGAAGTCCTGACGGCCTATATGATAAAGTCGTTGAGGCTCTCGATGATGTAAAAAATAAACTGATTTTTTGTCCTTCGACTAAAATACAGTTTATACGTGAGATTATGGTTTCGATTCGAGAATTTCTGGATGGCAAAGGAGTCCTGGATGGGATTCCTGCTCCTGATGCCAATGATGATGGTGAAACAGAAGAGTAAAAAATAATGAAAAATGACAGGGTTCTCTCTAGATGGTTAATGATATCTGATAAGAAGGCCAAGAGTTATTCTTTTGGGGAATTGTCTGAAATGATTTCTGAGGCAGTAAAGGAGGTTCCTTCCAAAGATGTCATTCGAGAATTAATTTCAGATGGTATCGTTAATCAATCCATCGTCAATAATTACAGCCTTACGAAAAAGGGATTGAAGTTGAGGCATCGATTCCCATTGGTTTATCAAAAGCAGCCAGTGGTTATTGGACCGGTAAATCCCGAGGAATGGAATAAATTCAGAAAGCTATGTTCATATTATGCCGAGTGTGTGCAGTATAACGAACGTAGAGATAACTATATACATATCGAAGGTGAGCAGTGCTCATTATATACCGTGAGGCATGGGTGCTCCGTTTATTATATTCCTCCCAATATGCCGTATAACTGGTTACGGAAGCCAGACAAGGCTTTAAGCAAGGTGATTGAGTTACAATATAAAAAGGGACAGGAATTTGCCATTGGTTCAATAAAAGGTATGAATGATGAAGTTGAGGCTTTTCTGGGGTATCCGATAGTTGGACATAGAAGCAAGGATTACAATGATATCTACTACACAGCCATCGTTCAAATACCTGTTGAAGTTGTTTCCAACAAACCTCAAGCTTTGAAAAATACCATCAGCTTTAAGCTTGATTTTGAGCATGCCTTTTTAAATCCGCAATGGATAGAAAATACGGTGCCACTTGAGTATAGAGGCGCGATTGAGAAATTAGAAGAGAGATGCTGCAAGGTAATAGCTGGCCACGAGATTCTTGATCTAGAAGAACTGGTTACACTTGCTCTCAGCATGTCATATCAAGCGAAGGAGAAACTTAATATAGTTTCCACTGAGCAGGTACTGCCTGTTATGGAAAAAGGCAACAAACATCAGCTGTTCAATACTGCTATCATTTTTCAGGCTAAGAATCTTCAATATTCCAAGATATTGAAGAGAGAACTTGATTACATTGCCAATGACGCAACAGATAGTGAACTTGATAAAACAGCTTTGGCTTATCTATTTAGAAAACATCCATTAGAGCCACAAAAGAAAACAGCCGTCTCAATTCCATTCATAGCAACTAATCAGGAGCAGGGAGAGGCTGTAGAACTAGCAGAAGAGAGCGTGGTCTCTGTTGTACAGGGACCTCCCGGAACAGGTAAAACTCAGATGGCTGTTAATCTCATTGCAAATTGTGTCTTCAATGGTGAGTCGGTGCTTTTTACATCTACCAACCACCAGGCTATTAATGCAATAAGAGAAAGATCTTCTGCTCTTTTTGAAGATATTCCCCTTGTTAATTTCTGTGCGGATGCGGATGGAACCTTCGTTAATTCCTGGTTTGATATCGATTTGGCTACAAGTAACTCGAAAGCTATTCTTGAGAAAGACTCATTTAATAATGAAATTATATATGCCGATAATGCTGTTAAACGGCTTATCGATATTAAAAAGAGGTATTCTGCCTGGAATGATATATACAGCTGTTATACCACTTGTGAAGAAGAGTATGAGAAAAATCTGAGAGGATGTTTGTTGTCTTTGAAAGTTACATCGGAGGATCTTTCTCTGACAGGAGTACCTGAGCTCTTCAAAAAAGAGAAGATTTTGATGAAAGACAGATATACTCTCTTTGACAGGTTATTATTCCGTTGTAAGAAGTTGAGAAAAAAAAGAGAAGAGGCATTAAACTGGCTGAAAGACACTTTCCCTCTCTTGTATGATGAGAGCTTCTCCCAATTTGCATCTTCAAAAGAGAATTTTCTTAATGATATAGCGAAGGCTAAAGAATATTTGAATAAAGCAGAAAACCTTCAAAAACGTCTTTTTCTCCTGGAAAAAGAAATGAAACAATTACCGAATTGGAATGAAGGTTTTGAAGAGTATGAAAAGAAGATTGACCAATTGAAAACCAACTGCGTGAAAGCTTTTTCTTACAGATATTACAATAGGTTAGGGGAAGGCTTATCCGAAGAAAGAATAACAGAGCTGGAGCTCTTTCAGAAGAATAATTCAAGACAACGTGGTTTTGATAAGGTAAAGGCACACTCCTCGAAATTAAGGATGTTGAAGACGCAAGATGATGAGTATGATTCATTTGTATCTTTTCTAAATGATATATATAGGATTCATCCAGCATGGAGTGTAACCCTACAATCTGTATCCAGAGCTTTTCCGTGCGTCCCGGGAATTGTTGATCAGGTTATTGTTGATGAATCTTCTCAGTGCCTTCCAGCTTACGTAATCCCTGTGATGTTCAGAGCTAAAAGGATAGTGGTTGTTGGAGACGAGAAGCAGTTTAAACCCATCACCCAGCTTAAAGAAAGGACCCACACGCTTATTAAGCAAAGACATAACATTGAAAATGATGAAAGGCAACTTTTCTTCACTGAAAATTCGGCGTATGACATTGCTCAATATCATCTGGATAAAAAGAAATATAAACTTATGCTGAAAGAACATTTCAGGTGTAATGAAGAAATTGCTTCTTTCATTAATGATACTGTTTACTCGGGAAGAATGCGGCTGCGCTCCATGGAACACGGATTTAACTTCCCCAACAACTGCGGATATAAGCATGCAATTGAATGGATAGATGTGCAGGATAATAAAGAAGGGGAGATTAATGAGGTTGTAGAGAGGCTGAAGACTCTCGTAAAGAACGATTACAAAGGATCTATTGGTATTATTTCCCCATTGCGGATTATCGCCAACGAAGTTAATGAGCGTTTGTATAATGAGGGACTTTCTAAGTATGTTGATAAGTGTAGCACTGCGTATTCTTATCAGGGGGGAGAACAAGATTTAATTATTTTTGTGCTTGGACTGAATAATGAGACACAGCGTGGACAACGATGGTATATTGAAGGTGGGGGAGAGGCTTCTGAGAACATCTTGAATGTCGCCATTTCGAGAGCTAAGGCGTTACTCTTGGTTATTGGCGATAAAGAGCAAGCAAAGAACTCTCAAAGTAGAGTTATTCGTAAGTTGGCAACACATAATCCTGGAAATGAAAAAAAGAAACCTGTTTGTGAGTCTAAGTATGAATATATGCTTGTAGATGAATTAAATCGTTGTGGAATACTTCATCAGATTCAATATCCTCTTGTTGGAAGAAGGTTAGATGTAGCTATCAAATGCGATAATTGTAATATTGATGTCGAGGTCGACGGGGTTCATTTTCATACAAATAGTGATGGATATAGGAAATATGAAGATATGCAACGCGATGCGCAGATCATGGCTGCCGGCTGGCTTGTTTTAAGATTCTGGTCCTATGATTTGCGAGATAGAATGGATGCTTGTATCGAAAGGATAAAGGAAACTATGAGGACCGGTAAGGTTTCTGATGAGATAGCTTGGCGTAAAAGCTTAATGTAATCAAAGTAGGGGACGTTTTAATTTCTGATGGAAAAGAAACAAATAAAGACTAAAGAGAGAGTCCGTGATTATGGTGAGGTCTTTACTGCAGAGAGAGAAGTAAAGGCCATGTGTGATTTGGTCAAGGATGAGACAGAACGGATTGACAGTAGAGTCCTTGAGCCTGCTTGCGGTGACGGGAACTTTCTTGCTGAGATTCTCAATAGAAAACTCAATACGGTTACCAAGTTATATGGTAAGAGCCCGGCAGAGTGGGAGAAACATAGTATTGTAGCACTCTCCTCTCTATATGGTGTTGATATCATGCCGGATAATGCTGAGGAGTGCAGAGAGCGTTTATTCGGTATCTGGAAAGAGGCTCACGAGGCTAATGTGAAGAAGGACGGTATGCCGGAGATAGAAATGACGGCAAGATATGTCCTCGATAACAATATCCTCTGTGGGGATGCATTGTCACTCCTGCAGAATGACGGTAAGCCTATAATCTTCCCCGAGTGGAGTGTTGTGAACGGATGCTTTGTCAAACGCAGGGATTTTGAGCTTTCAACAATGCTCCAGATGCAGGATAACGGCAAACAGCCGGATATGTTCCTGTCATCAGATGAGTTTGATGAAGAGCTTGGTATATATATTCCCAAGCCTGTGAGAGAATATGAACCGATAGAGTACTGGAGGTTACAATGCCTGACTATGTAAACCATAATCCCGATATCTTGACGTGTCTTGCGAACTTATCCAACGATGAGGTCTTCACTCCTCCTGAGCTTGCCAATCAGGTCTTAGATTTGATTCCAGAAGATTTATGGAAGGATCCAAATGTAAAAGTGTTAGACCCTGCATGTAAGAGTGGAGTCTTCCTGAGAGAGTGTGCCAAGCGTTTCCTCACAGGTTTAGAGCCGGTAATTCCAGACTTACAGGAGAGGATAGACCATATATTCCAGAAGCAGTTGTTCGGGTATGCAATAACTGAACTGACAGCATATATGTCAAGGCGTAGTGTTTATTGCAGTAAGTCTGCTGATGGAAAATATTCAGTAACGCATTTTGAGAGAGATTGGGGGAATATTGTCTATAAGCATGTAGCCCATACTTGGAATGGCGGGAAGTGTGTTTTTTGTGGTGTTTCAAAAGAAGTGTATGATAAAGGAAAGGAATATGAATCATACGCATATAGGTTTATTCATCTAAGTGACAAGAAATTTGAGGAATTAAAGAGCATGAAATTTGATTTAATAATTAGCAATCCCCCTTATCAGTTAAATGATGGAGGTGGAAGTAATGGAATAAGCGCAAAACCTATTTATCACCTTTTTGTAAATCAAGCAAAAAAACTAATGCCGAGATATATTACTATGATAATACCTTCTAGGTGGTTTGCTGGAGGAAAGGGATTAGATGATTTTAGGTATGAGATGCTCCATGATAAAAGAATTCGTAAAATCGTTAATTACCCCAAAAGTAGGGACTGTTTTCAAGGTGTCGATATTGCAGGTGGAATAAATTATTTTTTGTGGAATCGAGATAATGCTGGTGACTGTGAATTTGTAACCAAAGTCGGTGATATGGAAAATTTAAAGATTCGCCAGCTCGATAAATACTCAATTCTTATTTCTGATAACATTGGCGTTGAAATAATTGAAAAAGTTAGGGCATTAAAAGAAAAAACAGTCTCCGAGTTGGTTTTCCCAAGAAATTCTTTCGGGTTTACAACTTCATACAGGGGGTCAGATGCTCCTTTTGAAGGGGCGCTTACCCTTTATAGCAGTGCAGGTAAAAGCTATATTAAAAGAGAAGATGTAACTAAAAATCCCGAATTTATGGACTATTATAAAATTTCGATTGGTACACTTAATCCAGATAGAGCTGGTGTTAATAATGCATCAGATGGAAAGATGAGTGTTACTACGAAGGTTCGCATTTTAAAACCAGGTGAACTTCCGACTGAGACATATATTGTTATAGCTGTTTTTAAGGAAGAAAAAGAAGCAATTCAGTTTGCAAAATATATAAAAACGAAATTTGCCCGTTACCTTGTATCTTTAACCTTATCGTCAATGCATATAGTAAAAGATAACTTTCAATTTGTACCTATTCCTGAATTCTCTAATGAGGAAATTACAGATGATTTGTTATATAAAAAATATGGTCTGTCTACAAAGGAAATTGATTGGATAGAATCTCACATACGCGATATGGATGGAGGTTTCGATGAGTAGAGATTTCAAATTCCTCGGGCGTGATACTTCTGTTCATCCTATTGTCTATGCGTTCTCAGATACTAATTTCCCGGGATTGTTGAAGGTTGGCCAGACGAATAGGACTGCAGAAGAGAGGAAGAAAGAGGTTAACGGGACAAAGAAGCCTGTTGATACTTTATCTATCGAAGGTACATGGTCCGCAATGAGACCTGACGGGTCCGTTTTCAGCGACCACGATATTCATTCTGTCCTCGAAAACGAGATGCACATTCATTGCGCAGGTGGGGAATACTATAAATGTACAGTTGAGGATGTAGAGAGAGCTGTAGTATTCCTTCGTGACAGGCTCAGTTCTGTTACAGAGCGTATTAATGACTTCAAGATGAGGCCGGAACAGGAAGAGGCCGTAAAGAGGACAAAAGCATATTTTGATTCTGTCGACAGCGACAAGGACAATAAGCATACAGCAAAGTTTCTCTGGAACTGTAAGATGAGGTTCGGTAAGACATTTGCATCTTATGAACTGGCGAAGGCTATGGGCTTCAAGAGAGTTCTGGTGCTTACTTTCAAGCCTGCTGTGAAGTCTGCGTGGAAGGAGGATTTGAACACGCACGTTGACTTCGAGGGCTGGCAGTTTCTCTCTCAGCCGGGTCAGCTGGATTTGACATCTCCTTCTCTTGATGTGCAGTATAAGAAAGCTGATTTATCAAGGCCTATCGTTTGTTTCGGTTCTTTGCAGGACATGCTTGGAGTCGGTGCTGACGGTAGGATAAAGGCTCATAACGAGTGGATTCATACAACGAACTGGGACCTG
>CAVHPV010000012.1:28085-40601 GCA_963638045.1 Faecalibacterium sp. CAG:74
CGTTCCCGTATTCAGATATCAGGCTGAGACAGGCTTTGCAGCATACACTCTGGTTTCTGCCTAATATCAACGCATGCTATGCGATGAAGAATCTGTTGGGTGAGAAACAGAACAAGTTCTATCATGATTACCATGTTGTCATCTGTGCCGGCAGTGAAGCCGGTCAGGGTGCTGATGCTCTGAAAGTTGTAGAGAAAGCTATGGAAGACCCTGATCCGTTATCGACTCAGACTATCACGCTCTCATGTGGTAAGTTGACAACTGGGGTGACCGTGAAGCCGTGGACGGGAGTTTTTATGCTGAGAAATCTCAAACAGCCCGAGACATACTTCCAGACTGCATTCCGTGCCCAGTCCCCGTGGACGAGTAACGGAGAGATAATCAAGCGTGAGTGTTATGTGTTTGATTTTGCTCCCAACAGAACGCTCAGACAGCTTTCCGAGTATGCATCACGCCTCAACGTCAAAGAACGTAACCCCGAGAAGAAGGTTGCCGAGTTTATCAAGTTCCTGCCGGTTCTTTCATATGAAGCGAATATGATGAGGGAAATCAGTGCAACTGATATTCTCGATATCGCAATGTCGGGATTGTCTGCGACTCTTCTTGCCAGACGCTGGGAGTCTGCACTTCTCGTCAATGTCGACAATGATACATTAGAGAGACTGTTGAACAATGAAGCCGCAATGAAGGCATTGATGAGCATTGAGGGATTCAGGAGTCTCAATAAAGATATTGAAACCATTATTACAAAGAGTAAGGAAGTCAAGGACGCAAAAAGGCGCGGTGTTGATAAAACAGGTACGCCTAAACAGCAGAAAGCTCTTACTGCAGAGGAGAAGGATTATAAAAGCAAACGTAAGCAGATACAGGATAAGCTTATCAAGTTTGCAACCCGTATTCCTATCTTCATGTACTTGACCGACTTCAGAGAGAATACTCTCGAGGATGTCATAACAAAACTTGAGCCTCAGCTCTTCAAAAAGGTGACGGGATTGGAAGTAACCGACTTTGAGCTGCTGGCATCAATCGGCTTGTTCAATCAGGGGTTGATGAACGACTCAATATATAAGTTCCGACGTTATGAGGAATCGAGTCTTGATTATACCGGTATCAACAGACATGAAGGCGAAGATGTCGGAGGTTTCTCGACTGTTCTCACGGATAATGAGTTTAAGAACCTTTACGGGGGAAAGGTTCCAAAGATAAAGGTCGGCGATAAAGTCGAAATGGAATATGACGGCATCGGTATAATTTCATATGTTAACGGGGATGCCTTTTCTGTGAAGAGCGATCGCGGAAAGACGTTGCGTTTTGTATATCCCAAGGCTTTTGAAGCCGGGACAGTGAAGTTGTATAAATGAGAATGATTGTTGTGAGGAGCAGGATAGATGGGTAACGAAATGATTGTAAAGTGTGAACAGTTTAACGAGATCATTCAAATTGTTGATGAAGCTCGTAGTCGTGCTATGAATGCAGTCAACAAAGAACTTATCGGGATGTATTGGAAACTTGGAGAGTATGTCTCTAAAAAGACAATGGAAAGCGGATGGGGAAAAAGCGTGGTTTCAGAGTTCTCGGAGTTCCTGCAATCTCATTATCCAGGCAACAAGGGATTTTCCTCTCAGAATATATGGCGCATGAAGCAATTCTATGAAACATATAAAGATAATGAAAAACTATCACCACTGGTGAGGGAAATTTCATGGTCATGTAACCTGTTGATTATGACTGGATGCAAGTGCGATGAGGAACGTGAATTCTACCTTCGCTTATGTATCGACAATCATTATACAAAACGTGAGCTCGACCGCCAGATAGGAAGCAGACTCTATGAGAGAACAGCGATCTCAAACAGGAAAAATAAGGATTTGATTGCGAAGAAAAGCGGGCTTGGTTCATTACGTGACTCATATGTTTTCGAGTTCCTTGAGCTGGAGGAGCCTTATAAAGAGAAAGATTTACGCAGGCAGATAGTCTCCCATCTGAAAGATTTCATCCTGGAGTTCGGTAGAGATTTCACTTTTGTTGGAGAAGAATATAGAGTTCAAGTCGGCAATACGGATTTTTTCATTGACCTCCTTCTATACAATCGTGCACTTTCCTGTCTTGTTGCAGTTGAATTGAAGATCGATACTTTCCGTCCGGAACATCTTGGACAACTCAATTTTTACCTCGAAGCTCTGGACCGTGATGTGAAAAAGCCGAATGAAAATCCAAGCGTCGGGCTGATCCTGTGCACAGGAAAGGATGATACTGTTGTTCAATATGCACTGAGCAGGAGTATGTCTCCTGCAATGGTGGCTGATTATACTCTTCATCTCCCTGATAAGGAAATGCTCGAAAACAAGTTGAGAGAGTTGACGGATCTTGCATATGAAGATGAAGAGGATAGTTGATTGTTGTAAAACTCTCACCAGTGGTGAGAGAAATTCAATTCTATTTATAACATGAAGTTATTTGAAATAAAAAAGCCCTTGATTACTCAAGGGACAAACTTCGGAGAAGGGGGGATTCGAACCCCCGGACCCGGTATTAGCAGGTCAACTCCTTAGCAGGGAGCCCGATTCGGCCTCTCTCGCACCTCTCCAAAAATCAAGCGGAAGGAGAGGGATTCGAACCCCCGGTGAGTTGCCCCACGGCTGCTTTCAAGGCAGCTACCATCGACCTCTCGGACATCCTTCCAAATTAGATACTCTCAGAATTTTAGGAAATAGAGGGGGCAATGTCAAGTTGAATTCGCCCTTGTGAACAATCTCCTATTTCATTTTTGAATTTATTTATATTGGAAAGAGGTATGTTGCCTTTGATTGTTATCCCTACATCAAACTCTTCTGTTATGTCGGAGGTGTTGTATTTAGCTATAATTGCTTTCACTGGATTATATAGATCATACTGCAGCTTTATTTTAAATGACGAGTAATCGACCAGGTCCTCTGTCTCTACATATCTCAATACTTCTTTGACGCTGTCACCGTATGCTTTGACAAGTCCTCCCGTTCCGAGGAGCGTTCCACCGAAGTAACGGACTATGCATACACAGATGTTGGTTATCCCGCTTCCTTTCAATACTTCAAGGGCGGGGCGTCCTGCCGTGTTCTTGGGCTCTCTGTCATCGGATGAGGAGTAGAGCGTTCCGCTTTTCCCTACTACTGCAGCGTGTACGACATGGGAGGCATCACTGTACTTCTTTCTTGTTAGTATTACTTTTTCTTTTACTTCCTCGAGAGTGTCGACCGGATAGGCGAGTGCAATGAAGCGTGATTTCTTGACACATATTTCGGCATTAACTTCATTCTTGAGTCTTTTCATATGTGCCTCCTTTCCAGTTATGGGAGAAGATGTTGTCGCTTTTCGTGAGAGATGTCATCTTTGATGAAAGATCATCGAGGGCTTTTAGATCATCCTTATCGAGTGTTATATGTGGAAGATCAAGCTGCTCTCTGTTCGATACTCCTCTTATAATTACATCGGGTTCTTTTGCATAAACCCAGCTTAATGCAATTGTTGATACGCTTCTGTTGTACTTGTTACTTAAAAGAGTGAGTTCTTTTGCTTCGGGATTTTTGTTTTCTTTGAGAGAGCCGAATCCAAGCGGGGCGTAGGCGAGTGTCTTTATATTGAGCTTTCTCTCTTCCTTCCAGTCTCTGTTCCATATAAGAGAGAGAGGACGCTCATGATAGGTTATGTTGAAATCGGAGGATGTTTTCTTGAGAAGGGAGAGTGGAAAGTTACTCACTCCTATTTCCTTTGCTACTCCTTTCTCTTTCATTCTCTCAAGCTCCTTCAATGCCGGGAGGAGAGTTCTCTCTTCACTCGGCCAGTGAATGAGGAGTATGTCGATATAAGAAGTGTGGAGCCTTTTGAGTATGGAGAGAGCCTTCTTTTCAAAGGTGGGGAGAGGCATAATCTTCTCGATTACTCTCCATGTCTCTCTTTCTGCTTTTATTTCATTGAGTGCCGAGTAGAGGATGGAATCGGCATCGGTGTAGCTGTAGGCTGAGTCGAAGGTGGTTATGCCTTTCTTGTAAGAAGCTTTGATTATTCTTTTAGCCTCTGTTGTTCCCAGCCTTTTATGATAAGCGCTTTCCCCGATATTCCAGAGCCCCAGGGCTTCATAACTCATCGCCGCTCAATTCCCTGACAAGGCTGTCAACCATTACTCTGTCATCGAAGATGAAGTAGCCTTCGAATTTCTTGTTGTCGAGGAGAAGCGGGAACCACAGTCTGTCGTCCTCCCACATCTTCGTGAAGTCTATATCTTCAATTCTTTCCCAGAAAGGCTTTGTCTCGTCGCATTCATCAATGAGAGTTCCGGAGTAGGAGGATGTTACAAATACATAGCCCAGCATCCTTGTGCCGTCCCTGAACTGGAAGTAGAGGGTTCCTCTTTCTTCGAGGTTCTCGACATCGAGCCCGGTCTCTTCTTTAGTCTCTCTTACAGCAGCCTCTTTTTTAGTCTCCTCAAGCTCTATGTGTCCCCCGGGACCGTTGAGGTAGCCCGTTCCCATTCCTCTCTTTTTATAGATAAGGAGGATGTTGCCGCCGTCGATTACATATGTAAGTACACATCTTTCTGTCGGCTCCCACATATCCCAGTTGATATCCCCGACCTTATCGGCTTTCCGGCACGCTTCATTGAATGAATCAATCTCATATGTCGGACTCTTTTTCTTCTCTTCTTCCTCTTTCTTCGCTTTTTCTTCGGGGTGAAGCTCGTAGTAGCAGTCGTCACATAGGTTTTCGTCTCTCCCGAGTATTGCATCCCAGTCCATCTTATTCCCGCATTTGACGCACTTTCTTCTCCACGGCCACACTTTCTTTCTTAGTATTACAAGAGCTATTGCAAGTAGGCCCACATCAACCCATTCAAGCCAGAGAGGTAATGCTTCGATTGTGTTGATCAATACAAGAAGGAAGTAGAAGACGAGAAAGATGAGTGCATCTATGATGAGGGAGAATCTCTTCTTCTGTCCGTCTTTGTATTTTCTGAGTGAAACATTGAGAATGATTATCGCAATGAAAATGAAATCGAATGCTTTTGTTACGTACGTTAGGATCATATTGAGATTCTAGCTTTTAATATAATCCGTGTCATTTCCAAAAGAGTGGAGTTTTCGGGATTTTTGTTTTGTCTGCTTTGACGTTAAACCCATAGTTAAGGGGGTAGATTTTAACAGAATTACAAAAAATACCCCCTTAACTCCCTGATTTCATGTATAATACTGCTGAGGAAAGTTATGAAGCTGTACAGAAGAGAAAACTACTTATCGAAAATCAGGGGCTTTTATCATGATACGGGGATGATCAAGGTTATAAGCGGTGTCCGACGCTCTGGTAAGTCATCACTGATGCATACCATCGCCGAGGAACTCGAGGAGAATGGAACTCCGGTGGAGAATATTGTTTTCATCGATTTGAAGAAGCGTGGCTACAGAGAGATCAATACTCCTTCCGGGCTCGAGAAGGTGATAGACGAGAAATGTAATTCCGACGGTGTGAAGTATCTCTTTATCGATGAGATTCAGAATGTAGAGGGATTTGAATCGGTTATTGAGAGCTACAGACTTGAAGAAGAGTACTCGATATTCATCACGGGCTCCAATTCATATATGCTCAGCGGAGAGCTCTCTACTATCCTTACCGGGAGATACATCGAGTTTGAGATGTTTACGCTTACCTTCGAGGAATACCTGAAGATGAAGGAGTTTTATAAAAAGCCGATAAGCCCCAATCTAACCGAGGAGCTCGATAAGTATATTCTTGAAGGCGGGTTTCCGAAGGCTCTCGACTATGAAAGGATTGAAGACAAAAGACAATACGTGAAAAGTGTAATCAAGGAGATATATGCTAAAGATATACAGAAGCGTGTAAAAATCAGAAATGTGGAAGTCTTCGATAAGGTTCAGACTTATATCATAAACAACTTCGGCGCTCAAACGAGTATCCCGAATATACTGAATGAACTTAAGAAAGACGGCCTCATAATAAAGCGTGAAACACTCAAGAGATACATCCAGATACTTCTTGATGCTAAAATCCTATATAAATGTCAGAGATTCGATTTGAAGACAAAGAAGTCCATTCACGGCGAAGAGAAGTATTATCTGGCAGACCTGTCATTCTACTTTGCTTTCAATGTGGACAACAGGATAAACTACGGCCCTGTGCTGGAAAATGTTGTATATCAATATGCACTCTCGAAAGGTTATGAGGTGAGTGTCGGCAGAGTCGGGAGACTGGAGTGTGACTTCATCCTCCGCGACAGGCCCATGCACTACTCCTATGTCCAGGTTGCAATGACGATAGAAAACTTGGAAACGGAAAACCGAGAATACGCCCCTCTCGAGGCGATCCGTGACAACTATCCCAAATATGTGATGACGCGTAATGATATGATTCAGGAGCGGGACGGCGTCGTGCATGTAAACATTCCGGATTTTATGAAGGAAGGAAGATTATTTTGAAGTTAAGGGGGTAGATTTTAATAAAATTACAAAAAATACCCCCTTAACTCCCTGATAACCCCCTTCTTGAGGATAATTGGTGTGATGGAACCCGCCGGCTGTTTTTGCCTCTTCTTTGATGTGGTGAATCCTTCTTTTATGTGCTATTCTCTCTTCAGAGGTGAAAGTATGAAACTAAGTAAATATATTGATCACACTCAGCTCTCTGCTGATGCTACAAAGGACAAGATAAAGAAACTATGTGATGAGGCGAAGGAATATGATTTCGCATCCGTATGTGTTAACTCGTGCTGGGTTAAATACTGCGCAGAAGAGCTAAAGGACAGCTCTGTCAATGTCTGTACTGTTGTAGGTTTCCCGCTCGGAGCAATGGAAACACGCGCTAAGGCATATGAAGCGAAGTGTGCCGTTGAAGACGGTGCCGACGAAGTCGACATGGTAATCAACATCGGGTTCCTCAAAGACGGCGATTATGAGAGTGTCGAGGATGATATAAGAGAAGTCAAGAAAGCATGCGGAGACAAGCTTTTGAAAGTCATAATTGAAGCATGTCTCCTTACGGACGAAGAGAAGGTTAAAGCATGCGAGCTCTCACTCGCAGCCGGTGCTGACTACGTCAAAACATCCACGGGATTCTCGAAGTGGGGAGCAAAGGAAGAAGATGTTGCTCTCATGCGTAAGACTGTCGGCGACAAGTGCGGTGTCAAGGCTGCAGGCGGGATAAGAGACAGAGAGACAGCAGAGAAGATGATTGCCGCGGGGGCATCAAGACTCGGATGCTCCGCCGGAATACAGATTGTGAAGGGAAACTAGGTAATGCCTAATACAGAGAATGCACAAAGCAGTGCCGACTTTCTGAAGTCGCTTGGGTTTCCGACGCTCACTGTCCATGACACTTTCCAGCATTTCGACTTCACTCTTCCCGGGCGCCGTGTTCTCCTTATCGGCCCGATGGGGTCGGGTAAGACGGAGTATGCTGCACGTGTCTGGAGAGACGCGCAGGTTGCGCGGAGTAAGGGTGACTCCGTCTCCCGTGCGACATCGACAGGTCTCAGAGACAGGCGCAATGTCTTTTTCATCCGCACAGTCATAGACGGCGCAAGATTCACCGATTACCCGGACGATGCACTTGCATACAGAAGCGGTTATGTAAGATGCGGGGAAAATATAGCGAGGGTGAGGGACAGCTTCGATTTCGAGCAGGTTCTCCAGGATAACCCGACAGTCGGAACATTCATTATCGACGAAGCATCATTCTTCGACGAGAGACTTGCATATGTTGCGCGTAACTGGGCTCTCTCCGAGGGATGCATGTTTGTCTTCCCGACATTGGTCCTCAACTTCAGGCGTGAGTTCTTCAACTCCACGGCACGTCTTATGCTCGATATAGCAACGGATGTACTGCCGCTTACTGCATATTGCGAGGAAAAGAGCTGCCTCGGGAGTGCTTTCTATACATACAGGTATTACCTTGTGGACGGGAAGGAGTGCCCAGCACTCTATTTCGACCCGCTTATCGTAGTCGGAGGTGACAGAGTCAAGGAAGGAGGAGCCGAACCCAATTATGCGGCACGCTGTGACAAGCATCACTACCTCCCGGGGAAGGAGTACACCTTCTTTACATTGAAGCCTCTCGGACTTGATGCCGGTAAGGGTGATACTTCGGGGCTTATCAAGGAACTCTATGCACTCAAGAATGATGTAAAGTCATCACTTCTCTATTCTTCGATTTACGAGAGATACAAGGATGATGTGAACGGAGAGACCTATCTCAATTCCCTTCTTCCCATGCATATTGCAGAGAAGGCTCTTGCATTCCTCTTCTCCGAGCAGAATCTTATAAGCGAGGTCCTTTTGAGACGTATAGTCGAGGAACTTGATTTAGACAAGGTATATCTTGAAAAGACACTTAAGGAAAACAGGCGTCCTGTCTACTTTGAAGAGCAGTACCTGTTGTAGGGGGTTATATATGGATAATGAAACAAAGAGTTTGAGAGAGGAGATGATATCATCAAGCGAGGTCTACTCGGGACGTCTTCTTCATGTCTTTAAGGATGATATAATCCTTCCCAACGGCAGGAAGAGCACACGTGAGCTTATAAGGCATAACGGCGCTGTCGCCGTTGTTCCTCTCCTCGAGAATAATAATGTTATTGCAGAACACCAGTTCAGATACCCCTTCGGGAAGGTCATCGTAGAGATACCTGCGGGTAAACTCGACAGCGCGGATGAAGACCACCTGGAAGCCGCAAAGAGAGAGCTCAAGGAAGAGACGGGGTATGAGGCTGATGAGTGGATTGAGATGGGTGCGATATATCCATCGGTTGCGTACACAACAGAGATCATCTGGTTATATCTTGCAAAGGGATTGAAGAAAGGAGAGAGGAAACTCGATGAAGATGAGTTCCTCAATGTAGTAGAAATCCCACTCAAGGAATTCGTGGACAAAGTCATGAGCGGGGAAGTCTGTGACGCCAAGACGGAGACTGCGATTCTCAAGGCTGCAAGGATAGTTGGAATGTGAAAAAACAACTAAAACTAAATAATTCCTTCTTGTATAAATAGTTACCTTCCGTACTAAGCAAAACAAAAAATTTTCAATTGATGTGAAATTAACAGTTGTACAAATCGTACGGGGGGGGGGTATATTTATATGTGGAGGGGAATTATGAAAAAATCATTAATCCTATTATTAACGTTAATCATGATGATTTCATTAGTCATCATTTCGTGTAATCCAGACTCTTCGTCAGGACAGGCTGTTGCTGAAGAAGAAAAATTGACCTTTACGAAAACGGACTACGAAACAATCAAAGAAGACAACACTAAAGCGGTAACCACATCGATTAATTTCTCAAGTATCGACTTTAAAAATCCTGAGTCAAATCTCCAGAAGATAAGTAAGATAAGTGGAACATTGACAATGGCTGCTGCTAAGAATGGTGATGAAGTAGTGGGTTTTTCGCTGGTATCTGAAGAGGATTTGAAAAAGGCGACGCCAGCAAATACAGATGAGAAGACTACAAATAGTGCAGAAGTTTCTCCCAACACGTATAGCAAAATTGTAGTTGAAGTTACGTATGATTCAAATAAGACCAGTGATAATAAAGGATTTTCAGGAAAAGTAGCATACAATTTAGCTGGAGATAAAAAATTAGATAGTGATAAGGAAATAACTCTGACTGATTTTATGTCTACAACAGATGATGATCTCGTTAAAGAAGTTCAGATTCTGATGTCTAAGGCAATGTCATCCGATGAAGGTGAAGGAGATAGTACAAATCCGACTCTTGAACTTAATTTCAACGATTATCTAGATCAGATAATTGCTATAGGTAGTGCAGCTCCAACAGTTAGTTTGGAAGTGACAATAACTCCTACGGGTGAAAATGCTGACGCAATTAAAATAGCTTTAAAAGATGCAGTTTTAGGTGGTGATACTGAGAAGGAAACTTTGATATTCGGTGGAACTATTGCGATATCTCAAGTTGTTGCATCAACTCAGGAAGGAAGTACTCCTACAGAAATAAATATCTTGTCTCTGGGGGGTAAGGTATCTCTTGCATTTGATGACTTCAATTGTACGATAGGAAAAGATGAAGAAGGTGAATTGAAAATTGATGAGCCGACAGGCAGTATCGGTTTTGGCGTTACAGATATCAAGTTAGCCCTTGGTTCTGAAGATACTGATAAGGATAATTATATTGAAATAACCGGCAGCATAGCAGGGACAATTGATGAATATGGCTTAAATAAGGTTGCATGTGATTTCACAGAAAAGATCGGTGGCAAAGATTATCTTGCAACAACCTTCACAATTGATCGGAGCCTTGCAAAAGATGGAGGATTCTTTGATGCATTAACCATCACTAAGTTCAAGCTTGGGGATAGCTCTTACTCCGGCGAATCTGTAAAAGCAGTATTGAAGAAGGTTGCAGAAGAAAAGAAGAAGTCTACTTATTGATCGAGCTTATGTTTACTTTCCACCGTTGAAATACACGGTGGATTATTTATGCTTTCTCCCACATTAACTGGAGCTTATTGACTGTCTCTTTTACTGTTAATGGGTTCATGTTCTCAAGTGACCACGGGATATCGTATCCGCGCTTCTTCATCTCGCTCATGAAGCCTGCCCAGTCGAAGACACCTGTGAGGGCTGGAAGATTACCGATCTTCGTTCCTTCGTCGGAGAGCGTGTAGTCTTTGCAGTGTATAGCAACAAGCCTTTCTCCGTAGACATCGAGAACAGGGGAATAGAATGCTTTCTGTGCCTCTGCTGTGGGGTGGATGAGCTCGCTTCCGTCCTTTTCCTTTATCCCTGTGTAGGGAACGAGGTTGATGGGGTCTAGGAGAACCTTGAGGTTCTTTGACGGGAACTTCTCCAGCATATCGGCCATTCTCTCGAGACTTGTCATTGTGTGGGTGTGGTTGACAGCTTCAATTGTGCAATATGCGTTGTACTTTTCTGCTGTCTCCACCATCTCGGAGAGAGAAGAGTAGAAGACTTCGAGGTATCTGGGATCGCTTGTAAGGGGAGAGTAGCCTCCTTTCGGATTCTGTGTTCCTGTTTCCGTTGCAACGATTTTAGTGCCGAATGTAGAGCTGAGTGAGAGACTCTTCTTGAACCGGGCTATCTCGCTCTTTCTCTTCTCCTCGTCAGGATGCACCGGATTTATATAACACCCGACGATTGCAACTTTAACACCGTGGGAAGCCAGACTCGATACCACGCTCTCTATATACTCCTCAGTCCATTCCGTCCATGGAAGAGAGGATGGAACAACTTTCTTGAGTGCAAGCTGTATAATTGATCTGGGGAATAAAGACTCAATATTCCCGCCGAGTTCCTCAACGGATGAGAAAGAACCGAAATCGTGTGCTCTGAAACCTAAATTCAACATAGCTAAAGGTTACTTCATTTGAGACTGTGTTGGTAGTTGTCTTCTTTGAAAAAAACGAAGTGGGCGTATTTGCTTTCTCGTTCTTCACTATATTTTCACTCTGCCTGTTAGAACATCGATGATATCGAGATGTTTCACGCCGTCCCGTTGGTTTTTCAAAGTATCGAGAGTCAGAAGATACCGCGGGTATCCATCTCTTATATGAGAGAACGGTCTGTACTCCCTTTCTTCGGTAGTTTTGTCCGCGACGCTTTGAGATACTTGAATATATGCATATTGGTTATCCAAATCCCTTGTGATGAAATCACATTCGAATTTTCCTATTCTGCCGACACTCACTTTGTATCCTTTACTCAAGAGGTATAAGTATATGATATTCTCAAGCGAAGCACCGAAGTTGATCCTGTTATCAAAATTCATTGCAAAGAATATACTCAGATCAGCAAGATAGAATTTACATTCTCCACTGAGTACCCGCTTGCTTTTCTGGTCAAACCTTTCACATTTGTAAAGGATCTTGGCTGATACAAGGATATCGATATATTTGCGGATTGTTGCTTTTGTGACGTTTATCTTTTCAACATCCCTAAAATAATCAAACACGTTCTTCAATGAGAATGTTGTTCCATAGTTTCCAATCAAATAGTTCTGTATTCTATCAAAGACCGATCTGCTTCTGATTTTGTTTCTTTTTCTTATGTCCTTTTCGAATATCTCGGTGATTATCGATTCCGTGTAGAGTTGTTTTGCTCTCGGGTCTTTGAATTCAAGGCTCTTTGGAAAACCTCCGTTCACCATGTATTCTTTGAATTCTTCCAACGTGTTCTGTGACACAGTATAGCCGTAGAAGATTTTCATCTCCTCATATTCCTGATAGTCAAGCGTGTAGACTTCGAATTTGATGTAGCGTCCCGTGAATTTTGTCGAGATTTCATCACTGAGCAGATAAGAATTTGATCTTGTCAGAAAAATAGAAAAATTCTCCTCCTCCTGATATCCCTGTATGACGGATTCGAAGCCTCTTACATTTTGTACTTCATCAACAAACAGATAGTAAAAGCCTGAATCTTTCACGTAGGAATCAATTACACTTTCAAGCTGCTCGGGAGTCTTAATCCATTTGAAGTTTTTCTTGTCCAGCTGGATATATA
>CAVHPV010000013.1:0-40103 GCA_963638045.1 Faecalibacterium sp. CAG:74
TATCTATATATAAACCTTTGAAAAGCTCTCTCTTACCATCGAAAAGAGCGTGAAGCGTCGAGCACATGAGACTCTTGCCATAGCGCCGGGGACGGGAGATAAAGTAATAATAGTTTGTTCTATCATTTACGAGATTATAGATGTACTCGGTCTTATCGACATAAATACAGTCATTACTCCTGATTTCCTCAAATGATGGATTAGATACCGCTATTCTCTTCATACACATATGTTACAACGATTCTCTTCTCTTCACCAATAGATTATCGAGAGTATCTGCGCCTTGATTCTCTTTCTCTTTTACCCGCTCCACCCTGTCCAAAAGGCACACCCTTTGGCATGGGGCCTGGGGGTACTCTTCTATGTGTGAGAGAAGAGGAGAATAAGCTTCTCTCCTGGGACAATCACTATTCTTCATATGGGTTGTAGGTGTTCGGGTAGCCGAATGAGAAGCCTTTGGTAGCTGTTGTAATCCAGTCGCTCTCCGAGTTCGTGTCCTCTGTAGTTGGGTAGCGGGCAAATACACGTGTTGAAGTGATACTCTCGGAGGAGACGGGATCTCCAGACCACTCGCCATTCTCCTCAAGGTATTCCTGGGTTTCAATGAACTTCTCCTTCTTCAAAGCTGCTTCTGTGAAATCTGAATAGAGGAGGGCATCTATGATTTCACCTCCGACCTCATCATACATGAGGACGGCTCCTGTTGTGCTTATGAGGGTATGATCCATCCCGCCATCCACAAAGTAAGTCCAAACTGGGTTATCTTTATTCCTTTTAAAGGGATCCTGTCTGCTCCTGCTGTCCCAATAGACTACAATAATATCGTCTTCATTTACTTCAAGGTCAGGAAGAACAACTCCAGTTGTGTTTATCTCATCTGTAATCATGATGCCGGCAATATTACCACCTGTTGTTACATAGAGTTCTATCCTGTCCGGATTCGTCTTTGTGCCTGCAACCGAGACTTCACTGATGACAAGTCCGGCTTTCCTGTCATTCTTTCCGTAAAGTGTGAAGAATGCTCTGGTGGTGTTGCCTCCGTTCTTTGCGAATGTCAGGGCAAGAGTATACTTCTCTCCCATGTCGAGAGTACATGGAAGGTCGATTGTGATATTCTCACCAAGAAGATGCTTTTTCTTCCTTTCTCCATTATAGACGATCTCCTTAATCTCTACTTTTTCAGAGAACCTGATTGAGAAATGGCAGTTATCAACAAGTCCGTATTCAAGAATCTTTGCTCCCTGTATGTCCTCTTTCAGGAGAACATTCTCAAGTTCAATATGCTTGTTGGAGCATGAGACGAATATGACACTAAGCAGAAACAGGAACAAAAATAACTTCTTCATACTGATAAAACAGGAAAATCCGGAAAAATGTCAAAGTATTCACCGTTTTTTAAGTAAATTTTACAAAAAAATCTTGTAAACCTATGAGCCCGGCAGATTCTGATACAAGTCGTTATTTGGGTAGTAAACATATTTCATCCAGCTGGAAAATCCGTGTATAATTACAGCAGACTTGTGCTCAGAGGAAGAAAAATGGTCAGGATTTTCATCTGTGATGATGACGCAGCAGAAAGAAGGAAGATAGAGAACAGTCTCATTTGCTATATCGCATCCCATCCTGATATTGCAATAGACTACTGTATCATGTCTTCTTCCTTTGAACTTCTGGAGGAGGTTGAGAAGTCTGGTTCACCTGATATCGTCCTATTAGATATCTACATGCCGGGAATGACAGGAACCGATTGTGCAAGAAGCCTGAAGAAATTGGACGGAAAGACAGATATCATATTTGTGACCACAAGTTCGGACTTTGCCTTGGAGGCATTTTCCATCCATGCTTCTGACTACATCTGTAAGCCATATACAGAGGAGAAATTCAGCTCTGCCCTCGACAGGGCGATAGAAGCCCTCGGGGAGAGAAATTGGCTTCTTCTTTCGTCCGAGGGAAGGATACACCGTATTGCCCTAGAGGACATCATATACATCGAGACTGATGACAAGAAGCGTATATTTGCCATCTCTGACGGGCTCAAATTGCAATCGTGGATGTCGGCATCCGAACTTGAAGAGCAGGTACTTGTCGGAAAGGGACTGATCAGGTGTGGTGGGTCATATATCATCAACCTTGCACATGCGAAGTGTTTCTCAGGCAATAATATCATCATGGACAATGGAGCCTTGATCCCTGTTCCGAGAAGACTCAGACAGTCTGTAAAGGAGCAATATTTCGCTTACTACATTGGGGAGGCAAGGCGCAATGCTGGAAACTAAGTATGTATTTACAGCGGCATTTGTGTGCTTTGTTCTCTTTTGCATCCATCTCTCTGCTGCTGTACTACTCGAGGAGAGAAGGTTTTCCGTAAGGAAGACAGCCCTTCTCTGGTTAGTTGCAGGTGTTGTCTTCTTCCTGGTAGTTTATTTCTGCTACAGTTTGCTTCCCTCATCAATGAGACTTGCCGTCTCTTTACTTGTTGCCTTTCTTTATTTCTGGGCAACCTTTACGTATGTCTCTGCGGACGGGTTATGGAAGAAGTGTTATCTCTGGGTGACATACGGAACTGTTTTTTGCATCCTGTGGCCGTTTTCAATAATGCTATCGAGGCTGTTTCCATCTTCTCTAGATGGTATCACGCCATATTTTATCCGTGCTGTAATTCAATTCTTCCTCTGCACGCCGCTTCTTCTGGCTTATAGGAAGTATTTCAGGCCGGTCATAAAGGAGGTGAGTGGTTTCTACTCTTCCTCCTGGCTGAGGCTCTTCATTTCTTCAATCATTTGGTTCTTCCTCTTTCTGGTGCTTATGACGATGATGTCCGTACGGGAATGGTCGGACAATACATTCCTCTTTTTCTTTTCTCTGTGTATTCTTGCATACATCGCATCAAGTGCAGTCTGTATCAGCACCATCTATTATATGCGTAAGGAAGGACGTGACGAGGCAATTCGTCTGAATGCGGGATATTTGGCATCTTACGTTGAGAATGTTATGGACCGTGATGAAGAGACAAGGCGGATCCGTCATGACATAAGACATCACAATGAGCATATAGCTACACTGGCAAGGGAAGGAAACACCCGTGCTATATTGAATTATCTTGGGGAAAATGACATGGGTGTGGGAGAAAAGTATGTCTGGTGCCCTAATATTGTTGTGAGCAGTATCCTGTCCTCGTACTCCTCAAAAGCGGAAGGGCGTGGCATTGTTTTTTCTGCCTCTGCCGATACTCCTGTACACTCTGCTGTAAAGGATGTGGACTATGTGGCAATACTTGCAAATCTCCTTGAAAACGCATTGATAGCGACAAGCAAAACCTCAAGCCATGGCCCTGTCACAGCAGATATAAGATGTGTGGGCAGGAAGACTGTGATTGTGGTTACAAACCCGTCAGGACTACTCAAACTTGAAAACGGGCTTCCCGTGAACCGCAGTATAGGAATAGACAGCATCCTTACTTCTGCAAGGAAATACAACGGGGAGGTGAATTACTCCCTCTCTGACGGCATCTGTTCATGTTGTGTCATACTTAATCCGCAGTGACCAATTTCGGAGTCATAACTACCAATTTCAGAATCTAAGGAAGAAAGCTTGAAAATCCGTGTTAGCATCATCCCGGAGTGGAGACAGGATACTTTTCTTTCTCCGGATAAAAAATGCATTGCTGCATGAGAGTAGCCTTCCTGGGGATTGAGCAGAGGAAGATGGGGAAAAATTACAGGCGTCTTTTCAAATTGGTTGGATTGGTCACTATATGGAACGAGGGGGAATGATATGTTTTATCTCCGTCTTCTGGCTCTTATAATAATCTCTCCTGCCATGACAGCCGTAATCTATCTCTTTGGAAAGAGATCTCCCATAAAGGGAGTTCCTCTTCTTAGACGTGAGGTAATTGCGGGTATAGCCTTTTCTCTTTCCTCAATTGCACTTACCCATATGAGTATCCCTCTCGGAGGAGCATTGGTCAGCACCCGTGACTCTGCCGTTCTTTCAGCATCCCTTATCTTCGGGCCTGTTGCTGGTCTTATTTCGGCAACTGTATCTGCTGTTGAAAGGCTTTTCTCCGCCGGGGCGACATATACGGCTCCCGGGGCCGCCATCACGACTTTTCTCTCCGGGGTAGTTGGAGCCTCATTGAGATACTTCATGTTTGACAACAGAAAGCCTTCCTGGGTATATGCATTCTTCATTACATTCAGTATCGAAGTTGTTAACATGCTCTTCGTTTTCCTTACAAACATGAATGATGTCAGAGCTGCATTTGCTCTTGTGGAGAGTGCCGCTGTTCCCATGATACTTTCCAACAGCGTGTCATCTGCTCTTGCACTCTATGTGGTGTCTCTGTTCTCTCCACATTCAAGTCGGGTTAAAAGGGAAAAGTGTACACTCCTCCTTTCCCAGGTATTCTCCCGGTGGCTTTTTGCATGCGTTATCCTTGCGTTCATAATTTCGAGTGCATTCATATATGTGCTTCAGACAAGGCTCAGCACAAGTGACGCCTCTGACATGCTTGCCCTTTACATAAGCGATGTCTCTGATGACATAAATGATGCATCAGATGAAAATCTCCTTGCACTTACTGGAAAAATCAGGGATGAGCTTGAGAGACGGGGTGAATATGACAGGGCTTATCTTATGGAGCTCCTGGAGAAGTATGATGTCTCTGAAATCAATATCATAGGCAGCGACGGGATAATAAATCTGAGCACCAAGCTCATTTATACCGGCTTCAACATGGCCGGCGGTGAGCAAAGCAGGGAGTTCCTCTCACTCCTTGATGGAAAAAGTGAGAGTCTTGTTCAGCGCTATCAGAGAGTTTCACATACGGATGGGGTTGATATGAAGTATGCAGCTTTCACACTTGATGAGGGAGGCTTTGTCCAGGTCGGGTATAATTCCGAACGCTTTCAGCGTGATATAAGCTCAACTGTCGTGGGCCTTACACGCAACAGGCATGTCGGGGAGAGTGGCTTCATGCTTATTGCAAATGAGAATAATGTCCTTGTCAGCGACCCTGAGGGAAATGAGGGGAAACCTCTTTCCGTCACCGGAATCCGGATGTTGGGGGAAAGTGCAGATACCCTCATCAGGGAAATTGTCTATGGAGATGACTCATATATAATGTATGGTGTGTCGGAAGGATATTACATCATAGGGGTGATGCCTGTGAGTGAAGTTGTGTTTGCACGTGACATATCACTCTGTGTGACCTTGTTCATCGAAATCATGGTCTTTGCGATGCTTTTCCTTCTGATCTATTTTCTTGTGAAGTCATTGGTCGTCGACAATATACAGAAAATAAACAATTCGCTTGAGGAAATTACGGGTGGAAATTTGAGTGCCAGTGTGGATGTGAGGACTAACAGAGAGTTTGTCTCCCTCTCTGACGACATAAACTCGACGGTTGACACCCTAAAGGGTTACATAAAAGAAGCTGCTGAGAGGATAGACAGGGAACTTGAGGCAGCCCGCACAATCCAGCTGTCAACTCTTCCTTCTGTGTTTCCTCCCTGCTCGGAGCGTACAGATTTCGACATATGGGCTACAATGGACACAGCCAGGGAAGTCGGGGGTGACTTCTATGACTTCTACCTTCTTGATGATGACAGACTTGTCTTTCTTATCGCGGATGTCTCGGGAAAGGGAATATCGGCTGCGATGTTCATGATGCGGGCAAAAACAACAATAAAGAGTTACTCCGAACATGAGAGTGATGTTGCTGCGATTCTTACAAAGGCTAACAGTGACCTATGTAAAAACAATGATGCAGAGATGTTTGTAACCTGCTGGATGGGAATCATGGACTTCAGGACGAACACTGTCAGCTATGCCAATGCAGGCCATAATCCGCCACTTGTAAGACATAAGGGTGGAGAGTGGGAATATTTCAGGACAAGGCCCGGCTTTGTTCTTGCGGGGCTGGAAGAAACGAAATACAAGTCCGGTGAACTTGTTCTTATGCCGGGTGACGAAATCTTCCTGTATACAGATGGTGTTACGGAGGCGGCAGACAGTAAGAATGAACTGTACGGAGAAGCCAGGCTCAGAAAATCCCTTGAAAGACTGAAGTCGAATGAAAATGCTGAAGAAATATGTTGTGGAGTGAAAAGTGATGTTGAGCTCTTTGTCAAGGATGCGGATCAGGCTGATGACATGACGATGCTCTTGCTGAAAATCGGGGTTAAAGAAAATGAATGTAAGTGAAAAGAGAAGCTATCTTTTATCCGAAAGGACCATAGATGAAATCTCCGGAGATTTCTCGCTTTTCCTTGAGAAGAGCGGATGTGACAGAAAAGATATCCTGAGGCTGAGACTCTCACTTGAGGATATTCTCTGCTCGTGGCTGAAGATTCTTCCTTCTGCACAAGTTGAATACCGCTCCGGCAGGAGGTTCGGGCGGCCGTTTGTTCTGGTTATGGTGAAGGGCGATGAGATCAGGGATGATGACGGCCTCAGAGATTATACACTCTCGAGTCGTCTTCTTTCCCAAGCGGGGCTCAATATAATCAGAAGCTATAAAAACGGGATGAATATCCTCTCTGTCTATCCTGGTAGAAAGAAGAAACTGGGACAGATGCCTAAGCTTCTCATTGCCATCATTCTTGCTGTTGTGCTGGGCCTTCTTGAGAGGCTTCTTCCGGAGGGGGCGAGGACTGTTGTGGATGCTGTGACAGGACCGCTTTTCAATCTTATCCTCAATCTCCTTTGCGCAATATCGTCTCCGATGATATTCCTTGCCATATGCTGGGGAATCTTCAATATTGGGGACATTTCGGCACTAGGGAGGATAGGACGCAAGGTAATCTCGAGCATCATTGTTCTCACTTTTATCATATCTGCTGTCTCCGCCTGTGTGCTTATGTGGTTCTTCCCGATAAGCCTGCTGGAAGGCGACTTATCACTCTCCGGAGGGCTCGGTGACATATATCAGATGATACTCGACATCGTCCCGAAGGATATTGTATCTCCTTTCTTGGAGGGCAACACGCTCCAGATTATCTTCCTCGGCACTGTCGTCGGCATTGCTCTTTTGATTCTGGGAGACAGGGTTTCTGCAACAAGGTCGGTGATTGAGCAAATGAATGAGGTTGTCTCCCTCCTGATGGGAGCCATTACGTCACTTATTCCGTTTTTCGTCTTTCTCTCCATCCTTTCATTGATGGGTTCTGACTTCTCAGGTGAGATTACCGGCATCTTCAGGGTTATAGTGCTTACAGTTATCTTTGCTCCTGCCGTATCACTAGTATTCATTGTAATGCTTTCTGTAAAGTATAGGGTCAGCTTTACACTTCTTATAAGAAAGCTGCTTCCAACATTCCTTATCGGACTTACTACAGCCTCTTCTGCCGCTGCATTTGCAACCAACATGGAGACATGTGAGAAGAAGCTTGGGATAGATGGGACATTCTCCCACTTTGCGATCCCTCTGGGACAGGTTATTTTCAAGCCCGGTGCCCTTGTGGGATTTACCCTTGTATGTTTTGCAATGGAAGAGATTTACTCTGTTCCAATAACTCCTGTATGGATTGTGACCATGGTTATAGTCGTCGCACTTCTTGCCTTGTCCGCTCCTCCTGTTCCGGGAGGTGCCCTCACATGCTATACAGTGATGTTCACCCAGCTCTCCATCCCGCTGGAGGCTGTTGCATTAGCCGTTGCCGTAAACTCTGTCATTGACTTCATAATGACTGCAAACAATCTTACCTGTCTCCAGGTTGAGACTGTGCTGACTGCGGGGAGGCTTGGAATGCTTGAAAGAGATATCTTGATTTCGGGGGAAGGAAAATCATGAGAAGAAATATAGTCTTTGCCACACTTATCATTGTTTTGGTCCTATTCATTACAGCTTGCACGGCAGAGAAGAGCACATTCGTGTTCAGGACGAAGGAGGATTTCTCCGGTCGCGACCTGGGAATTCTTACGGGAACGGTTCTCGACAGACTTGCAGATGAGATTATCCCAGGTATTACCTGGCATTACTATGAGGACCATGCTGGAGCTCTTGAAGCCCTCCTGAAGGGCGATGTTGATGCTGTTCTCAATGATGAGCCTGTTGCAAGAGCCACTGTTGCCGAGAGAGGCGGGATTGCTCTGTTTACCGAGACAATAATTGAAGACAGTTACGGCTATATTTTCACGAAGGGGAGCGGGCTAAGTGATAAGTTCTCTTCTGTGATTTCAGAGTTCCTTTCTGACGGAACGATAGACAGCCTCAAAGAGAAATGGTTCAGTGGGGATGGGGAGAGGATGAGAATCAACTGGGAGGACTACAATATATCCTCACGCCCCGGAGGGATGATAAAATATGCATTCGAATCAACTGCATACCCAATGACCTACATGGGCTCCGACGACCGTGTAAGCGGTTTTGAGGCCGAGCTTCTCCTATTGATAGCAGACAGACTCGATATGGGAGTAAGTACAAGTGCAGTCAATTTCAATTCCATTGTCAGCTTTGTACAGACAGGAAAGGCTGATGTGGCATCGGGAGGGATATCGATTACGGAGGAGAGAAGGGAGAGCGTTGACTATTCCATATCCCATTATCTCGGGGGTGCCGTATTTATCTGTCGTAGCGAAAACCTGGAGGGTAATGCTGTGACGGCAGGAGGAGGGGATAAGAGCTTCCTATCAAGGCTCTCAGAGAGCTTCGAGAAAACATTCATAAGAGAGGGGAGGTGGACTCTCATCCTCAAAGGACTCGGGGTGACACTCCTTATATCCGGGCTCTCCGTTCTTCTCGGGACGGTTCTTGGGGTCGGCCTGTTTTTCCTTCTGAGAAGCCATAGGCCATATGTTTGGAAGCCAGCATCATTTTTCTGCACACTTATACAGTCAATACCTACCCTTGTCATACTCCTCATCGTCTATTTCGTCATATTCGGCAGCGTAAGCGCCCCTCCCGTCATCATAGCGACCATTGCCTTCTCCATTATTTTTTCCGTCTCTGTCGCTGGTCTCCTTGAGAGTGGCTTAAACGCAATGGACAGGGGACAGGAGGAGGCGGCAATTGCACTGGGTTTCAAGAGTATGGACAGATACAGGAGAATCATAATGCCGCAGGCTGTGGCCCATGTGCTTCCTCTCTATAAGGGAGAGGTTGTGAGCCTCATGAAGATGACAAGTATTGTCGGCTATATTGCCATTCAGGACCTGACTAAGGCGGGCGATATCATCCGCAGCCGCACTTACGAGGCTTTCTTTCCGCTGATTGCAATTGCACTCATCTACTTTGCCTTGTCTTCCCTCATAGGGGTCCTTATCAGCCGTATATCGGTGAGGATAAACCCGAAGAGGAGGAGAATAAGACTTCCGGAAAGGGAAATCAGCATCAAGACTGAGGAGAAGATGATGGATGGAAATTCCATCCTCATCGAGATCGAACACCTGAGGAAGGAGTATCCTGGAGTCACACCACTCAAGGATGTGAACACCACAATAAGAAAAGGGGAGGTCATTACCATCATTGGGCCGTCAGGAACAGGTAAGTCCACTCTTCTGAGGTGCATAAACCGTCTTGAGACACCAACTGGCGGCACTATAAAAGTATTCGGGGAGGATACGTCAGACAGGAAGACAGACATGAGGAAACTCAGAGAGAGAATGGGAATGGTATTCCAGTCATTCAACCTGTTTCCTCATATGACAGTGGTGGAGAATGTGCTGCTCGCTCCTGTGGTGCTTAGGAAAGAGACGAGAGAATATGCCTACTCCAACGCGATGAGGCTCCTGAGGATGGTGGGTATGGCGGAAAAGGCTCTCTCTTACCCGGAGGAACTCTCCGGGGGACAGAGGCAGAGGGTTGCTATAGCACGTACAATTGCAATGAATCCCGATATCATCCTCTTTGATGAGCCGACAAGTGCACTCGATCCGACAATGGTTGGGGAGGTTCTCTCAGTCATCAGACAATTGGCAGAAGAGGGGATGACAATGATGATTGTCACCCATGAGATGAAGTTTGCACGAGATGTCTCAACCCGTATCTTTTATATGGATCAGGGTATCATATTTGAGGATGGTACCCCGGAGGAGATCTTCGAAAGACCGAAGAGGGACAGAACAAGGGCATTTGTGAAGAGGCTGAAGGTCCTTACACTCAGCATAGACAGTGCCGACTATGACTTCATAGCGATGAGCGAGAAATTACAGACTTATGGCGAGAAAAACATGCTCGGGAAGAAGAGGATAATGTCGCTCAGACTTCTTTTTGAGGAGATAACGGTCGCAGGTGGCATAGGTATGATCCCTCTCACGGTTGCTGTCGAGTATGAAGATGAGAGTGACACTCTCCAGATGCGTTTTGAGTGGAAGGGTGATGAGTGTAATCCGCTTGAAAAGGCCGATGAGATTTCCTTGCGGCTTGTGACTGCCGTGATTGAGGGTAGTGAATTCACATATACTAAAGGAATAAACAGGCTCAGGCTGAGCCTGTAGAGGAGGATTGAATAATGAGCTGTAGTAACACAAGACCGTGCCTGTGCACGTATGACTGTCCGAGACATGGAAGATGCTGTGAGTGCGTGGCACACCACAGGGACAATGATGAGGGAGTGCCGGGGTGCTTTTTCTCACCGGAGGCTGAGGCAACCTATGACAGGAGCATAAGGGCACTTTGCATCGACCACGGAATAAGCCTCAGCTGACTGTGAAAGATTTCCGACACTATTCGTTTTCATTCCGGTTCAGTATGGTAGGTGAAGAAATTAGCCTTCTAATTCTTTTCTATCCACCCTTATCAGCTTGAAAGCCGTCTGATGAATGAAGTATCTTAATGATATGAGTATCTTAAAACCACATAAGTTAGGGGTGATTGCCGGCCCTGGCTCAGAATATTTCACCGGCAAGGTCGTGAAACACCTCAGGCGTCTTTATATCGACAGATACGAGAAACTCTCGGAGGCCCTGACAAAGAGACACGGCATGACGGCAGAAGAGCTACTTAAAGAAGTGACTTTTCTTGATGATATCGACTCGAAGAAGATTCCTACGGGAAAGCTTCCGACTGCTTTCCATTGTCCGGACATCACAATCAATGTTAAGTACACACGTTTTTCAAACGGGGAAGAGAAGGCTGAAATAATTGATCCTGTCAGGGGATTGAGTGTTTACGTCATCCACGATGTCTCAAACAATGCACCGATCCGGGTTGCAGGGAGTGAGGAACCCATCCAGCTTTCAATCAATGACCATCTGATGTTCCTCTTTACGACAGTTAATGCACTCCGCAATGCGGGAGCCCAGTCAATCACACTCGTCCTTCCGACATACCCGTATGCAAGACAGCATAAGAAAGCTTCCAGGGAGCCTCTTACAGCTGCCATGTTTGCACGCTTCTGTGAGGAACTCGGAGTTGACAGAATCATCACCCTCGATATCCACTCGCGTGAAATCGAGAATGCATTCAGTACATGTGCCCTCGAGAATGTCCATGGTTCGTACCAGACCCTCATGGCGTTGAGAAAACTCATAGACTTCTCGGATCCCGACATCGTCGTGGTCTCTCCCGATACCGGTGCAGTCAACAGAAACAAATTCTATGCACAGGCTCTCCACAGGCCTCTTGCTATTCTCTATAAGGAGAGGGACTACTCAATGGTCTCCACCTCCGCTAAAAATACAAACATCAAGTCAATAAATCTTCTTGGTGATGTCAAGGGTAAGACCGTCCTGATGGCTGACGACATGATAGCCACGGGAGGCACGATGATCATCGCCATGAGGGAGCTCATGAACAGAGGTGCGAAGAAGGTTATTGTTATGGTGTCCCTTCCGTTCTTCAACGGTAGTGCCATCGAGAACTTCGACCAGGCCTACAAAGAAGGCAGCTTCTACAGAATTATCGGTACAAACGGTGTATATCAAGGTAAGGAGCTTCTCGAGAAAGAGTGGTTCATCCAGGCGGATGTCACAGAGCTCTTTGCACGTGTTATATCCCGTCTTCATCACGGCAGGGCAATCTCACCACTCCTGGACAACAGGAAGTTCATTCAGAAGCTTGTTGACATGACTCAGGCAGGTGTATCCGCACCTGGTGATGAGACGACTATCCCGGAGTGACAGAGGAGACGCTTTATGCAAATGTCAAACCGTATCTCAGGCTTCCAGTGTTCCCCGATAAGAAGGCTTGTGCCTCTTTCCAGGGAAGCTGAGGCAAAAGGGGTGCATGTCATACACCTCAATATCGGACAACCCGATATCAAGACACCGAAGGAGGCACTTGATGCCATCCATGGTTATAATGCAGATATTATAGCCTATGGCCTCAGTGAGGGAGAATTTAAGCTTCGCAAGGCTCTTCTCGGTTACTATGAGAAGATGGGAATTACGGATCTCACCATAGATGACATCATGATAACCACTGGAGGATCAGAGGCATTGCAATTTGCCTTCATAACGCTTTGTGACCCTTATGATGAAGTGATAATCCCCGAACCTTACTACACCAACGTTGCAACGTTTGCAAAGGTTGCAATGGTTGAGTTGAGGCCGGTCACATCTTCCTCATCTAATGGGTTCATCCTTCCCTCAATTGATGCATTTGAAGATAAGATTAATAAGAAAACAACGGGGATTCTCCTTTGCTCTCCCAACAATCCAACAGGACATATATATACAAAGGAGGAGCTTACAGCACTCCTTGAACTTTGCAAGAGAAAGGATATATTCCTTGTTGTTGATGAGGTGTACAGGGAATTCTGCTACGACGGGAAGAAATTCACTTCTGTTCTCTCCTTTCCTGAGTATGCCGACCGGGTCATCTGTATAGACAGTTTCTCCAAACGCTTCTCGATGTGCGGCTCACGTATCGGGGCAATTGTCACAAAGAATCATGAGTTCATCGAAAATTGTCTCAAGATGGCACAGGCAAGACTGTGTCCACCTGCAGTGGAAGAAGAGGCTGCAGCTGCTGCCCTTACGGCCCCTGAAGAGTACATTACCAATACAGTCGCAGAGTATGAGAGGAGGCGTAATACACTTGTCAAAGCTATGCAAAAGATAGAGGGGGTCAGGGTTACGATGCCGAAGGGAGCCTTCTACTTTATTGCTGATCTGCCTGTTGACGATGCAGAGAAGTTCGCCACATTCATGCTTAGGGATTTCTCATATAAGGGTAATACTGTCATGTTCGCCCCTGCCGAGGGATTCTACTGGACAGAGGGTTACGGCAGGTGTCAGGCCCGTTTTGCCTATGTGCTTAATGAGGAGGAGCTGAAGATGGCTGCGGAATGTTTGCGTCTGGGGCTGAAAGCTTACAGAAAGAACGTGATGCATATCCAGTAAGGAAGGGTGAGTGTGTTTGATTTCTTTTCCCCAATTGAAGCATTAAGAAAGATTCCCGGCCAGAAAGCAGAGAAGAATATAAATGAATCTTTTGATTACCTTGTAAATGACTTCAGGGCCATAGCGAAGCTTTTTGAACAGTATTATCCGCTGGAGCTATTAAAGCTTTCCCTCTGGCAGGAGAAGGATAATAGGAAAGACAAAATCAAACGTGGTTCTTATACTCTTCTTCCCATACTCCTGCAATCTGTACTTTCATCAATATATTTTACACGCTGTGGCAGTGAAAAGGCTGTGAAAAGTGCAGACTGGAACAGGCTCAAGGGCCTGGGTGAAGATGTTCTCAGGCGTCTTATAAGGATCATTGACAACAAAACGGCACTTTTTCTTGAAGATGGAGAGAGAACTAATACAGACGGGGAGAATTACCGTACTTTGATTGCCTCCCGCCTTATCCCGGAGGAATTGACAAATGAGAAACTCGCCTCCTCATCTGTAATGCTGAGGTCTCTTCTGAGAGAAGATACAGACCTGGAGGAGAATGCTGGAGTCCAGAGCGATGCGCTGTGGCTCAACCTTGACCATATCGCAACATACAGTTACGGGGCTGTTGATGATTATAATGCCCGACTTGAAGCCTATAAAGCAGATTTCAACAGAGCTCTTGAAGCCAAGGGACCCCAGTTCATGACGAAGACTCCCGAGGAGATCTATAAAACCATTACAGGGGAGAACGGATGGACTGAGAGGGCGGAGAGACTTTCCCGTGAGAGAGAAGGCTACTCAATGTTCCTCCTGGGCGAATTGTCATCACTTTCTTTATCGGCTTTCGATTTTCTTTCTGTCAGGGTTGGCTCAATCAATCTTGTTGAAGTTTTGAAGAATGGTTCATGGCCCGCCATGGAGTATCCTTTTGTTAAATGGAACGGCAGTGAGACATATACCTTTGTGGGAAAATACATCCCTCTTTTCCTCTCATACAATCCGTGTTATGCAAAAAGAAATGCTGCACTTCATGATGTGCTTGCGATATTCTATCGTATCGGCATAGACACATACACATACGACGGCAACAGTATCGAGATATCTGTATTGCCGTCATTCTATGACGGAAATCTGTTTCTTGATAAGGATGCCTATTCTGCCATAAAAGTGAGGCGTGAAGAGGAGAAGGCCGTCAAGGCCGATTACGGCCACAAACGGCTTATCGTTGACCCTGATCTTGATGCCCGGATAGAGCGGAATGGGGAGTCTCTTACGATTTCCTCGGCATTCATGGCAGAAGCCACATTCAACAGAAATACCAAGGGTGAGCTTATACGGTCACTTCTGGGACAGCTTGACCTCCCCGAGAAAACAGGGGATTACAAAGTGGTTGATGAGGATGAGCTTGACAGTAGCGAGGCTCCAGTCAATGACGATGTCCTGGACGATACCGTTACAGACGAGTATGAGTATGATAACTTTGACGAATCTGCCCTCCAGGACGATGATGTCACCCCTCCTGTGGAATATGAGAAGAAGAGTGTGGATATCAAAAAAGAGGAAGAGAAGTACGCTCTTACAGATGAAATCATCAGAAAGGATGAGGAGACAGAGAAGGAAGAGGAAAAGTACGAGGAAGAACTCGATGATGATATCTTCGATGACAGTGAGGAAGAAGAGAAGCTTGATGAGATCGGAGAGAAGGGCGAGGACGAGTATTATGCAGACTTCGATGTAGAGGAGCCGTTGAGTGAGACTCAAGAGAGTTCTGATGAGGAATGCGATGATGATGCTGATGATGGGGATATACAGCTGGATTTCTTTGATCTTCTTGATGAAGATGAGGAGAAAGTCATAGACGACGAGCTCGAGAAAGAGGATGAGGAAGAGTTTGTCAAGGAAGAGGAGAAAGAGGAGAGACTTGATGAGAATCCGATTCCGTCCCTTAATCCCGAATTGACTGAAGAACTCGAGAGAGAAGACGAAATAAGCGAAAACAGCGAAGAAGAAAAGGAAGAGAAAGAGAATATAGTTTGTGATAATGAGTTTGACTCGTCATCCGAAGAATGTGCCCTTTTCGATATGGAAGAGGAGGTGGAGACGGAGGATTCCGATTATGATTCTCCTGTCATCCCAGAAAATGTGGAAGAAGATACAGTGAAAGATACTTCCATAGAAGCTGATGAGGATGCTCCATCATCTGAAAATACATTTGCTGATGTTTCTCAATTGGAGGATGAAATTCCAGCAGAAGAAGAGATAGAAACCACTTCTGATACGGAAGATTCGCAAAATGAAGATTCCTTCGTCCTTCCGTCGATCGATAACAGTGACGAGAAGCCCAGGGAGGAGAAGTCACTGGATGTTGATGCATGGATGAGTGGTTTTCTGGGGCTTGACGATATTGACATGAATGAAGACGACACTCCTGCCGTCGAATCTCTTGACACAGTGGCCGATGACATTTTAAAAGAGGAAATTTCCCCTGAAGAAGAGGACCTGGTAGATGAGCTTACCAAGCCGGGTGACGAAGCAGAAGAGACAGAAGGGAAGACGCTGGTGGAAGAAGCCCGGAAAGCCGTGGAAGTAACGGACGATCAGATTCCCGCTGAGGATGAGTCTGTACACCAGGTTCTTTCAATGGAGGAGCTTGAGGAGGAGCCTGCACCCCTCCCGGTGATTGAGAATGAGGAAGAACAGATTAATGCCACCGGCATAGTCTATGACATCTACAAGAAACTCGGTTCCTCATCGGTCTTTGCCTCATTTGTTAAGGATTCAGCTCCTGATACGATAGAGGAGCTTGAGAGTGTCATACAGAGCTGCTGGGAAAGGATGCAGGAGGAAAAGAAGGACAAAATCTTCAACTGTCCGGAGTATTCCCTCTCGATTATTCTCTCTCATGATGCGTTGAGGGATGACCTCAGACGTTCTGAGCTTATTAATAATGCCGGTGGTGTGATGTATGCCAGGGGAAAGGATTCCTGGACAGCTGTAATCATCTACATTGACAGTGAGTATATGCTGGACGATGCGATGGAGAAGTCCATTACGAAGGAGAGTTTCTCATATTCGGATTGGAAGAGAGTTGTGTACATCGGAGAGCAGATGAGGAAAAGGTGATTATGGATACTGTAGAGCTTAAAAAGCGTCTCTCAGCTGCACTCCGTATTGCTTCGCTGGCTTCTGATTTTCTCATAAGGCATGAGAAAATGCGCTTTGAGATTGAGAATAAGGCTGAAAATGATTATGTCACATCTGCTGATAAGGCAGTTGAAGAGCTGATCCATACGGAGATAGAGAAGGAGTTCCCTCTTGACGGCTGGTACGGCGAGGAAAGTGGGGAGGAAGGAGATAGTAAAAAGCGCTGGATAGTTGACCCGATTGACGGCACAGTCGATTTCATGTGGTCTTTTCCTCTTTATACAGTCTCAATAGCCTTTGAGGATAAGGACGGGATTGCACTCGGCGTTGTGGCTCTCCCCGGGCAGGGCGAAGTCTTTCATGCAATGAGGGGAGAAGGGGCATATCTCAATGAGAGAAAACTCATTATGGAGAGTGGTGTTGAAAGTCACAGGAGCCTGGCTCTTCTTGTTCCTCCCCACAGAAAGCATTCATCCCTTGATGAGTATATTGTTAGGATGAGGCGTTTCTATGAACATTTCAGCGATATGAGGAGCATCGGAAGCGCTGCATGCTCACTTTGTTATGTGGCATCGGGAAGGTGCTCGATATATTATGAGGAGTTCCTCCATATCTACGATATCGCGGCGGGGATTCTTATACTCAGGGAGGCTGGTGGCACTGTCAGCCTTAAGAAAGAGGAGAATGATGAGCTGAGTATTCTGGCCTCATGTTCCTCCTGTCATAATCTTGGTCTGGAGTTGATAGATGGTAAAGGCAGTTATATTCGATTTTGACGGTACTTTGGTTGACAGCTCTGAAGGCATTATGGAAAGTGCCCTCAGAACAGTAGAGACAATCGGATATGACAGAAGTCTCTACACAGAGGACTATCTCAAGAGATTCATTGGGCCTCCTCTCAGGGATTGCTTCCGCATTACATTCTCCGTCCCGGAGGACAAGATAGAAGAGTGCGTGAGTACTTACCGTGGATTCTACAATCAGGACGGTATGTTCCGTATGAAACCTTATGAAGGCATAAAAGAGCTTCTCTATGCCCTCAGGGCAATGGGGATCAAGACTGCCGTAGCAACCAACAAGATGGAGGAGCTGGCTGTCCGTTGTGTCAAGTCACTTGGTATGGAAGACTGCTTTGATGCTGTAAAGGGTCCGGAGGTAGATGGTGGGATTACAAAGGCAGAGGTTATCCTTAATGCTCTGAAGAGTCTTGGAGTTGGAAAGGATGAGGCCATCATGGTTGGCGATACTTCAAATGACGAGGTGGGGGCAAAGAAGGCAGGCGTGAGCTTCCTTCCAGTGAAATGGGGATTTGGTTTTTCGGTCTCCAATCCGGAGGGGCTTGAACTTATTGAAGAACCATCAGAAATCCTGGAAAGGGTTCTGGAAATAAACAACAAGGAGAAAAGAAAGATGATTGAAAGAGTAGATACTCCACTCGGCCCTAAGGCTGTAGGACCTTATTCACAAGCAGTTAAGGCAAATGGATTCCTATTTGTCTCGGGAGTCCTGGCACTGGATCCGGTAAGCGGGAATCTTGTAGGAGAGACCGCCTCCGAGCAGGCTGAGCAGATTTTCAAAAATGCAAAGGCAATAATCGAAGCCGGTGGTGGAAAGATTGAGAATACTGTCAAGGCGGTTGTCTACCTTAAGGACATTGCAGATTTTGCTGCTGTCAACACTGTTTATGGAGAGGCATTCAAGTGCGCTGATGTGCTCCCTGCACGGTGTGCATTTGAGGTTGCAGCACTCCCTAAAGGCGGGAAGGTTGAGATCGAGTTCACAGTGGCTTTATGATGTGTGGCAGACTTCAGGTCTGCCATTTCTTATTAATTTGTTGTTTTTTGTTGCAGAATGAAAAAAACGGGTGATAAAATTATCCAGAAAGACCAGTCGGAGCTGTAATAAGCAGTTCCATCAGGAGACACAATGCTAAATAACAGTGCAATTGAACTAAAAGGAATCACCAAGCGATTCGGCAGTGTTGTTGCCAATGACGGTATTAACCTTGAAATCAAGAGAGGCGAAATCCTTTCTCTTCTGGGTGAGAACGGAAGTGGTAAGACAACGCTTATGAATATGCTCTCCGGTATCTATCAGCCTGATGAGGGAAAAATCTATGCTGACGGCAAGGAAGTGACGATACGCTCCCCTAAGGATGCGTACGACCTTGGAATAGGGATGATACACCAGCATTATCATCTGGTAGATGTATTCACGGCAGCCCAGAACATCATTCTCGGACTTGATGAAGATATGGACATAAAGTCAACCAACCAGAAGGTCAGGGAGATTTGTGACCGTTACGGCTTCAATATTGACCCTGCAATGAAAGTCTATGACATGTCAGTCAGCCAGAAGCAGACAGTCGAGATTGTAAAGGTCCTTTACAGAGGTGCTGAGATATTGATTCTCGACGAGCCTACTGCCGTTCTCACACCGCAGGAGACAGATAAACTCTTTGACGTACTACGAAACATGAAGAGAGACGGGAAGGCCATCGTCATCATAACTCATAAGCTTGCCGAGGTCATGGCAATCTCCGACAAAGTTGCAGTTCTCCGTAAGGGAAAGTATATCGGGACAGTAAACACATCAGAGTCCTCTCCGCAGAGCTTGACAGATATGATGGTCGGCCATGCAGTTGTGCTCAACATAGACAGACCTAAGTTCAATAATCCAAAACCCCGTCTTGTTATCGATGGTATTTCATGTAAGGATGCTGAAGGCATTGAGAAGCTTAAGAAGGTCTCATTTACTGCCTTAGGTGGTGAGATTCTGGGCGTAGCGGGTGTCGCTGGCTCGGGACAGAAGGAGCTCCTTGAGTGTCTGACAGGTCTTTATCCAATGACGGAAGGCTCCATAAAGTACCTTGCTCCTGAAGATGGAAGTGAGAGGGAGCTTGTCGGTCTTCCTCCGAAGAAGATCAGAGAGCTTGGAGTCGGTATGGCATTCGTACCGGAGGACAGACTCGGAATGGGACTTGTCGGTTCGATGGGCATGACAAATAACATGATGCTCCGCACATGGAGATCCGGTAAGTCAATCTTCTTCAACAAGAAAACACCGCAGGAGACTGCAGACAGGATCTGGAAGGACCTTGAAGTAGTGACTCCGTCCACAGATTTCCCGGTGAGGCGCATGAGTGGCGGTAACATCCAGAAGGTACTTGTAGGAAGGGAGATCGCATCTCAGCCGAACGTGCTCCTCACTGCATATGCAGTCCGCGGACTCGATATAAATACATCGTATACAATTTATAATCTCCTGACAGAACAGAAGATGAAGGGTGTTGCCGTTGTCTATGTCGGTGAGGAACTCGACGTTCTTCTTGAACTCTGTGACAGGATTCTTGTCCTCTGCGGAGGAGAAGTGAGTGGCATTGTTGATGCCAGAACAACAACAAAAGAAGAGATTGGTCTCCTGATGACCAGTGTCGGTGGAAAGGAGGCATGATGATGGAAGCAAAGAAAGCACCTTTAATCCGTCTCGCCAAGCGTGAGGCAATGGACCCGAAAAAGGTCTGGGCAATCAGAGTCGGTTCTATCGTTGTAGCCCTTATTCTGGGTATGATTCCTATTCTCATGGCAGGAAAGAACCCATTCCAGTCATATGGTATAATGGTTTCCGGTGCACTCTCAAAGCCGGGCTATATCCGCCAGACTGTAAAGAAGGCAATTCCTCTTCTTGGGTGTGCACTTGCCATTGCACCATGTTTCAAGATGAAATTCTGGAATATCGGGGCTGAGGGCCAGATTACAATGGGCGCAATCTGGGCAACATTCTTCGCAATTAACTTCTCGTCGGTTATCCAGTCAAGGTTTGTGATGCTTGTCATCATGATGCTTGCAGGTGCTGCAGGTGGTGCCATCTGGGCATTCATTCCTGGATTCTTCAAAGCCAAGTACAATACCAACGAGACTCTTTTCACCCTCATGATGAACTACATAGCAATCGGTATTGTCAAGTGGCTCCAGGGGGGGCCATGGGAAGGAAGACAGGGAACACAGATTATTCCTATGTTTAAGGATAACGCTAGACTTCCTAATGTCTTCGGTGTCTATTGCGGCTGGATTATTGTTCTTGTGCTTGTTGTTCTTGTTCACATCTACATGAACTATACAAAGCACGGTTATGAAGTTGCAGTCATAGGGGATTCCCTTAACACCGCACGTTATGCCGGAATGAACGTCGGCTGGGTCATGATGAGAACCATGCTCTTCAGCGGTGCTATCAGTGGACTTGTGGGCTGGATGCTTGTCAGTGGTGCTAACGGTACTCTCAACAGTGACGTTGCAGGCGGAGTCGGATTTACATCCATCACTGTCGCATGGCTGAGCCAGCTCAACTCATTTGCAATGATTGTCATAGCTGCGATTCTTGCAATCATCGACAAGGGATCATCAACCCTTCAGACAAAACTGAGCGTACCGGCTTCAGTTGCGCAGATTGTCTCGGGTATCCTCCTCTTCTGTATGCTTGGTTGTGAGTTCTTCATCAACTATCAAATAATCTTCAGAAACAGCAAGAAAAACAAGGAGGCTCAGGCATGAACGCACTTGTACTTCTATTTGCAGCTGCCGGTGCTTACGGCACTGCCCTGATGTTTGGAACCCTTGGTGAGATCCTTACCGAAAAATCGGGTAACCTGAACCTCGGTGTCGAGGGCATTATGTACATGGGAGGTATCTTCGGCCTCATCGCACCTAACCTTTATGAGTCTGCAGTCGGGGAGGGCAATGCCAACGCATTTGTTGCCATTCTTCTGGCTATTCTTGCAGCATTTGCTGTAGGAGCTGCTGCAGGTGCCCTATTCTCGTTCATTACAGTTACCCTCAGGGCTAACCAGAACGTGACAGGGCTTGCAATGGCAACCTTCGGAACAGGAGTTGCAAAGTTTGCGGGAGAGCTCAGAAGACTTGAAGTCGGTGGCTATGTCACACTTTCAAATGACCTTAAGTTTGCATTTGACAACAAATTTATGCCGGACTTTTTAAAGAATATTCCGATTATCGGCAAAATTCTCTTCAACCAGTCTGAGTTCTTCTACCTTGCAATCATCCTTGCCGTGGCAATGCACTTCTTCCTCACACGCACAAAAACAGGTATGTATTTGAGGGCTGTTGGTGAATCTCCTGTTACAGCAGATGCTGCAGGAATCAACATCACAAAGTATAAATACCTGGCTACCATGATTGGTGGAGGAATTTCTGCTGTCGGTGGCATGGTCTACACAATGACCACAGCCGGATGTGTCTGGATTGAGGCTTCCCTCTCCGGAACGGGATGGCTCGCCGTGGCACTTGTAATCTTCTGTACATGGCGTCCTCTCAATGCAACCTGGAGTTCGATACTTTTCGGCGCGTTGATGATTATGTACTTGAGAATAATTGTGCCTTTCTTCCCGACAGAGCTTTACAAGATTCTTCCATATGTGGTAACAGTAGTTGTTCTTGTTATAACGAGTATGAAAAACATCCGCGACAAGCAGCCACCAGCATCACTGGGAGTCAATTACTTCAGAGAAGAAAGATAGTCATATTTACACAAACATAAATTTAGGATATCTTATTTTTAGGATATCCTAATTTTTTATGTGGTTTTTTGGCTGTTTTATAGAATTTGAATTTAAAAATAAAAAAAAATTCCTTTACAGCAGGGGAATGGCATAATAACATGAGAAATATGAGGTACTTCGTAATATGCCTCAGAGGAGAATATTATATGAAAAAAACATTAGCTTTGGCTCTTGCTCTTTTAATGTGTCTCGCTCTTTTTGCCGGTGGTTCAGCAGAAACAACAGCGGCAACAAGTGCTTCAAAGGCTACAAAAGTCGGTTTTGTCGTTATCAATGACGAATCTGACCAGGGATACACAATGAACTTCATGAACGGCATGACTGCTGCTCTTGAGAAGCTCGCTGCTGAAGGTTACAACGTTGAACTTCTCGTCAAGAGAAACACAACTGAGTCCAGCCTTGCAAGGGACAACAACGAAGAACTTGCAGCTGAGGGATGTGAGATTATCTTCAACAACAGCTATGGATTTGAACCATACATGCTCGAAGCATCAAAAGAATATCCTGACACAATCTTTGTCGGCATGACAAACTGTGGATCCCAGCAGGATGACAACCCGAACACATACAACGCTTTCGCAGCAATCTATGAGGGAAGATATCTCGCAGGTATTGCAGCTGGTATGAAGCTCCAGGAACTCATTGACAATGGAACAATCAAGCCGGAAGAGGCAATTGTCGGTTATGTCGGTGCTTATTCATTTGCTGAAGTTATCTCCGGTATGTCGGGTTACTTCCTCGGCGTCAGAAGCGTATGTCCGAGTGCAACAATGAAGGTATACTTCGTTGGAACATGGGGTGATGCTACTCTCGAAGAGGCAGCTGCTAACGCTCTCATTGATGCCGGCGCTGTCATGATCAGCCAGCATTCAGATACAACTTCTCCAGCTCTCGCAGCTCAGAAGGCTGGTGTCTACCACACAGGATACAACACAGACATGACACATGTTGCTCCTCAAGCTTCTCTCCTTTCTTGCAGAATTGACTGGACAAGATATTTCTACACATTCATCAAAAATTACATTGATGGTGTTGGCAATGCTTCCGACTGGACAGGTACAGTTGCTGAAGGCGATGTCGTGATCACGGATCTCAACACAGCCATCGCTGCTCCTGGCACAAAAGAAGCTCTCGAGGCTGCTGAGGCTGCATTCAAAGCCGGAACTCTCAACGTTTTCGACACCTCCAAATTCACAGTCAATGGTGGTGAGAGGCTTACACATGCATTTGCTCTCGACACCGACGGCGACTTCACAGCTGATACCGATGAAGCGGTTTGGGACGGAGTATTCCATGAATCATATCCTGAATTCCAGAGTGCTCCATATCTTACAGCAGTTATCGACGGAATCGAGTGGCTCAACGCAGCTTATTGATTCTTTCCTGAAGGAATATTTGAAGGCGGTGGTTTTCCATCGCCTTTCTTCATAATATGTCGCTTATGTGAAGGAAAAAGTAAGAGTCTTTGTCGTTTCGGATTTCCTGTTGCTTTAAATTTCTGGTGGGCTTAAATTACTCTCAAGTGAGGCAAATTATGAAGAATACTGTTTTAAAAGTTTGTTCAATTGTTTTCGGAGCACTTTGTCTTGTTGCTCTTGTCGTACTTCTATGTTATTCAATTTCTCTCCCATACACTGAAACATACCGTGTCTGGGGTTCTGTATATACCCAGTCTTATTCCGGTTATTTCGATACTACATACCTTTCAAGTATGATTCTCCTTGCCTTTGGTGCATTCTGGGGTATTGTACTCTTTTTTGCTTTTCCATGCGGAAAGTGTGGTAAGAAAGAATGTCCTAAGATTGAGAAGGTAGAGACAGAAGAAGTGAATGCTGATGAGGCATCCTCATGTGGATGTTGTTGCAGCCAGAGTGATGAGGCAAAAGAAGAATAAGATTGAGGGTTTTACTGTGTTCATGGAGTCTCCTTTGGGGGACTCCTATTTTATTACCCTTAGTACATATCCCTTGAGGTACTGACTTTCCGGGAATGATATCCTCACCGGGTGATCTGGTCCGGCGGAGAGAGTCTCAAGGACCTGGATTTCACATCCCGCATCCGTTGCCGCCCAGCTCAGGAGGAGAAGGAAGTTCTCTCTTGTGAGTGCTCCCGAACATGAGAATGTTATGATGATACCGCCATCCTTCACTTTTGCCATGGCAACCCTGTTGAGATCCTTATAAGCCCTTATGGCATTCTCGAGTTTGCTTTTTGTCTGCGCGAGCTTCGGCGGATCTAGAATTATGACGTCATATTTGTTGTTTTCCACTTCTCTTATGTAATTGAAACAGTCTGCATTTGTTGTGGTTACTTTATCACGACTTAGGGGAGGAAGCACCCCTTTATTCTCATTGAGGTGTACCTGGTACAGAAGGTGCCTGAGGGCACTTTCTGAGCTGTCTACAGCATCAACTGAGATGGCGCCGGAATGAAGGGCATGGAGCGTGAATGCTCCCGTATAGGAGCAGACATCAAGGACAGTCTTTCCTTTTGTGTATTTTTCTGCTGTCTTCCTGTTTTCCCGTTGGTCGCAATAGAAGCCTGACTTCTGGCCTCTGCCTGGTGCTATCTCATACCATATTCCGCTTTCCATGAAGAGGGTATTTTCCTTCTTTCTCTCACTCTCTTTTATTTCCTTTCCTTTTACAAAACAGCGTGTATTCTCGCTTATTCCCTCGCTCGAGGCATAGAAGGGGTCTGCTGTCACCTGTATGAGTTGGGGGTGCATAGTTTCTTCAAGTGTGGTGACTATGGTGTCGAGGAAATGCAAGGCAAAACGTGAGGAGAGTATGAGTCTTATCTCACGCGCATAGCAGTCAGCCGCAAGCCCGGGGATGAAATCTGCCTCACCATGGATGAGCCGAAAACAATTGGTGTCTTCCATGTTGAAGAACATTAGTCGTCTCCTGACAGCATCGGTTACAAGAGAGGAGACAAACTCTTCATCTGTAGTTTCATTCCTATCCCATGTAAGGAGGTGGAGGACGATGTGCGACTTCTCATCATACCATCCTTTAGCGATGAATGACCCGGAGGAGGAATAGACTTCTGCCCAATCTGCACTGTCGAATGTGGGTTCGACGCTTTTTATTGCTCCTGTAAAGACCCACGGATGGTGCTTCTCAAGCTGTTTTTCCTTATTTTCCCTTATTACTATCCTGTACATCTGCATTCACCTCTCTGGATAAGACTCTCCTATGAGAATATACTCTTTCTCATGAAAAAGAAACTTGTTGTCTTCGATTTGGATGGAACTCTCCTTGACACCCTTTCGGACATACAGAAAGCACTAAACTATGCTCTCTCTCCATATGAAATACCTCCCGTGGATCTGGCTGAGACAAGACGTCTTGTCGGAAGGGGGCTCAGGAACGCTCTTTATGGTGCTGTCGCAGAGAGTGGTGTGCGGATAGAAGACAATGACCTTTCGCTGATGTATGAGCTTTTAGTTTCGTCATACATGAGGCATCCGTCAGAGAATACATATCCGTATGAAGGCATACCGGAGCTACTTGAGCATCTTGATAAGGAAGGGATAATGGTTGCAATAGTCTCCAACAAGAAGGATGAGATTGTAAAGAGAATCGTGAAGAATGTTCTTCCTTTCGTTCACTTTACATTCATAATCGGGCAGAAAGATGCTTATCCTCTGAAGCCTGACCCGGAGGGGATTCTCACTGAAATCGGGAAGCTCGGCCTGAACAGAGATGATATAGTCTATGTTGGAGACAGCGAGGTCGATGCAGAGACGGGAAAGAATGCAAACTGTGATTACTTAATTGTGAATTATGGCTTCAGAACAGAGAAGGAGCTGGAGGAGAGCGGTATCACAAATACAGTGGACTCGCCCAGGGGTCTGATGACCCGGCTCGATTCTTTATTCAAGTAGCATTCTCTCGAACATGGATGAGAGTCTTTTCTCTTCCTCTTTTCTGCTTCTTCTTTTCTCATAGACATATTTTGTAATGCTGTACAATATTCCATATACAGAAAAGGCCACAAACAGTTTACCGAAGAGGTCGGGGTGTTTTGTATAGAATGTAAGCCCATCTTTCTGCCCGATTGGCATGGTGTAGATCCCGTAGGATTGGGTGAAAGGTTCGAGGGGATTCACAATTTCCCCGCTCGGGAGTACAAGAGCGGTTATGCCGCTGTTAGTTGACCTTAAAAGAGGTCTGCGATTCTCAATTGCCCGGAAGACTGCAAGCTGGAAGTGCTGTTTCTCCGCCTGGACTGAACGTGACCAGTAGTCATTGGAGAGGTTGATGATCATGTCCGCACCATTACGTACGAACTCTGCACTCAGATAGCCGAAGGTATCTTCAAAACAGATTGGGGTTGAGAATTTTATTCCGTTATAGTCAAAGACTGTAGCTTCTTCTCCCTGTTCCCACCACTTGTAATCATTGGCAAGAAGTAGATTATATAGATGCGGGAACTGCTTCTCATACGGAAAGTATTCGGTGAAGGGGACAAGGTGCTGCTTACGATATGTCCCTTTGACTGTGCCGTTGGCAAAGTAGATTACTGTGTTGTATGTCTTCCAGTTCCAGTCTCCATTTTCAAGTACCGGATCAAAGTCTTTGTCCTTTATGACTCCTTCCGGGTTACCCGTAATGAGCGGGACTGAGAGACTCTTGCCGAACTCAACAAATCTGTCGACAAGCTTTCTTGTTGTGATTGATATATTATAGGTTTGGTGCCAGCTGACAGATGGGACAAATGCCGTCTCTGACCAGACCACCATGTCGGGGGAGGAGACAGCAAGAGCCTCTTCTGTTAGTCTCTCAAGTGTCTCATAGTTGGCCTTGTAGGTTGAGTATCCTCCCTGCCAGGTGTCTGCGCTGTGCTGCACGGCAACAACTGTAACCGTCTCCTCTGCCTCCTTATTGTCATACCAGTTTTTCATGAAGAAACCGATAATCCAGATTGATAGCAGTAGAACAATGGAGAGAAGAAAAACAAGAAGCTTCCTCTTTTCACCTTTCGAGTAAAGATAATCAGCAAGGAATACCTGCGGAAGCGTCAATACAAATCCCAGTCCCCAGATGCCGGTGATGGATACAATCTGGATAAGGGACGTGTATTCATATAATGCCGATGTAATATTGCCATAGGGATACCCGAGAAATCCCTGCTGTGTCAGATAGAGGTAGGCATTGTAGAAAAGACAGGCAAATAGGGCATAATGCTTTTTAAAGAGTGTCCTACAGCTTCTAAGTGCCAGAAAAAGTAGTGCATATTGTACAGATTCCAGGATGGGGGCAATCAATATGGCAAGGGGGTGAAATGTTGCCAGCCAATAGTTGTAAAAATAGTAAAAGAGAAATCCGTATACAAGGCCGTAGAACCATACTGTCCTGTAGCTTGAAGTGAAGATGATATAAAATACGGGAACAAGATATATGAATGCAAGGAAAGGCAGTCCGTTCTCAATCCACTTTCCCGGGAAGGCAAGGGAAGCCAGAAAAGCCGAAAAAGCAACAATAGCAAGAGTAAGAAGGAATCTGAATACACCTTTCATCTTCGACATAGTGCTATCTTACAGCTTTTCCAATTTTGATGTGTTAAGAATATGTGTTGATTGAAGTGCAAGATTTTCCTGGGAAAAGGCGAAAGTTTTGACATTTTCCCGGATTTTTCTGCTTAAGTAATATGGAACACAGTCAAAAAGCAGAGAAATACCGGACTCCTTTGAAAGAGGAAATAAAAAAAGGAAGTCTTAATGGAGCGCTACTGAATACGATTCCAGGCGTCTCTCCTGCTTCCTCTAATGTAGGTGATAAGCGGTTATTGCTCTTATTGCAAGAGAAAGACAACACCGAATTTGTCAAGAGCCTCAAGCAGACAAATTTGTTATCTAGCGACAGCATACTGAAGCAGGAAGACGATACTCAAGACTCAGTTGTTCTCTTTCAGAACAGAATAGAAGATTCCACTTTGGAAAGCTTGAGAGCCTTTTCTGATGGCAATACTTCTGCCACTATCGAGAGCAGAGAGCTTGGAACAGTGATATATGAAATTGGTTCTACAGGTAAGCACGGCCACGGGGTACTTCATATTATCGAAAAGCGGATGGCAGAAGGCAAGAGCCTTGAAGAAGCAACAGATATCGCCATTGCTGTCGCAGAGAGTGTCGCCTCTGGAGATATAACTGCGTCAATAAAGAATACAAGACACCTGGATAAAGGTAACATAAGGGCGATTGTTGCTATAAATGGAGACGGAAATATCGTCGTAACAGGGTATGATATAATAAACGAGGAAGAAAACTCAGATGCCAATCGACGCTCTGGAACCTACGCATCTGAAACTCACGTCCGCTCAGATCAGATGGTTGCCTCGTTCAATGATAGATTAAATCAACTTCTAGAGAAGCGCAACACAGCAGATCAGCAGTCTGCTGTAACAGAGGCTGAAGCCACACTTTCTGAAAAGTATCGTGAGAGTTTTGCTAAACAAGGCGACAAATACTCTGCCACTGAAGAAGAAGAGAGGATTATAAAGAAAATTGTTCATAGCTATCCGAAACACACCGTAGCGGACGGCATACAGATGATGGACGGCCTCCTCGAAGATAATCACGACATGCCCATGCAGAAGGAATACTTAACAGCGAGGCTTATGAGGGAGCTTCTGGGGGAGGATTTAATTCTCCTGCCACGCTACATGGACAGAAGGTTGAATCGTATTGCAGGATATCTAAGATTCAATAACTACTCTCTCTCAGATGGTATTAGTGCCGTTGCAGAAGGAGGAAAAACATTTGAGTTCAAGTACATTTCCTCTCCGGACAAAGTTGTTAGAAATCTAAACAAAGCAATCAGAAAAGCTGATGTCGGAGTTGTAATTATTTCCTCACCTAACAGCATAGGGCGAATTGATGTTTCAAGGGTAATCTCCGAAGGCGAAGCCTACATTATTAATGTTTACGATGAAGATAATTTTGAGGTAAGGCATAAAAACACCTCCACAAAAGAGTGGAGGCTTGGTCACCAGGAACCGGAGTCCCAGCACAGACTTGAAAACTCAAGTCATATTAAGAGTATCGTCTCCGAATTGCAGAAAGTCAACCCCGAAGACCAGACTCCTATGGGCTACGCTACATATAATGCATCTCTTCTTATCAATCCAGCAGGAAGAAAAGATGCTGACGATTCAGACAAAGGAAAGGATAAGCATGATTGATGAGGCTGTTATGAAAAGAAAAATCAGGAGAGATGATAAAGACGGCATCCGTCATTACTCATTTCTGCTTATTTATTTTGGTGATATGAATTGCCTGATATCGTTCTTCAAATATCATTTTAGAGAAGAGTATTCATTTATCCTGAAGCTGAATAAGAAAACTCTTCACCGTCAGAACATTGAGGTGTGCAGAGCCTTTATGTCGCTTCTATCTAGAAATTGCAATTTTCTCAACCTATGCAACGTAAATTATCGATACGTGATAAGGAGGAAATCCCCAATTAGTCTATTTTTCTATTCTTGTGAATTGGCACTTAAGTTAAGTGGAGGGATGTGTATATGGGATATCTGATTGTATTGTTATTCTTTTATCTGCAGGTGTTTATACCTGTTGTGTTCAGATACCGCGTGATAGGTTTCGGACTCCTTTCGTGGCTGTTGTATCTTGTAAGAAAAAGAGAGAAGTTGAGTCTTGCTGTTCTTTTCATAGCGCTACTTTTCTCGGTTTTCTCTTTATCTCTTGCATTAACCGATATGTTTATTCCGGTAGAGAGTGTGAGCGGGCTCTACGGGACGGTCGTGACAGAGCCTAACAGAAAAAATGGAAGGTATACAGGTTTCAATATCCTCCTTGAGGGCGTGACGGACGGGGCGGGGAACTATTTCTCCGCTTCCGGAAAGGTCTATGTCATAGGACCTGACTTATCTATAACACTCGGAGATGCAGTTTATGTAGAGGGTGGGTTTGGGGAAACATTTTTTCTCGCGTCAGGAGGGGACAAAGTAAAAGAGAGCATATGGGGGAGAATGAGACGAAAGTTCAACGCTATGTTTATAAGACGTCTTCCCTCCGGGGATGTGGGGAATATCATAGCATTACTTTTGACGGGGACAACACTTGACGGTGACAGTACAATCCAGGAGAGTGTCCGTAATCTTGGATTAAGCCACCTTGTATCTCTTTCGGGTATGCATCTGGGCTTTATTACATCAATTGTCCTTCCTGTTCTTTCACTCTTCCTGTCAAAGAGAAAGGCAAAGCGGGTTAAGGATATCATACTCTTTATATTTGTATATCTTGCAGGAATGAGGCCTAGTCTCATGAGGTCATTGATTTTTGTCATCCTTATTCCGTTTTTCGGTATTGAATACAGTTTTATCCTTTCTCTTATTATATTGATAAAACTCTTTCCGTGTTACGTTGACGAAGTTGCGACAATATTGAGTTTTACATCCCTTTCTGGGATTCTCTTTTTTGCAGGTGGAAATGACTTTTTTAAGGGCAAAGGGTTCTCTCTTGTATCCAACATAATGACAGGTGTTGCGGCAACGGCGAGCAGTGCACCGGTTGTCTATGCGGTTTTCGGCTGCTGGCAACCTTATTCTTTTCTCTTCTCAATTATAGGTATGCCTCTTATCACAATATTGTTTATATTGACAATAATCAGATTTATTATTCCTGAATCGGACTTTATTATTAGAATTATATTAAAGATAATCGACAATTCTGGAGCTTTGGGAAAGTATCTGCCACTTAGTGAAAGCTTTGCTCCTTATTATCCTATGTGCGGTGTTTTTCTTGTTGTTTTCACTCTAATCTGTACAATCAGGAGAAAGAGATGACAGCTTTCTATCTTTCCTTATTTAGGATATTCTTGAGTTATGTGGAATCTTAATTATGACAGTCCGGCAGAGATAGACAGAGTCCTGGTGGAAAACGGACTCAGGATGACAAAGAAGTTCGGCCAGAATTTTCTCATCAACCGTGATATGAGAGAGCGTCTTGTCTCACTCATGGAAGTTGAGAAGGGAATGAGGGTATGGGAAATCGGACCGGGACTGGGGGCAATCACACACATGCTTCTTAAGGAGGGTGTTGAATTGACTGCCTTTGAAATTGACCGGGGTTTTGTCAGGGTCCTCAATGAAATGGCATTCAATGATGAGAGCAATTTCACATTAGTTGAAGGAGATGCCTTGAAGACACTGTTCAAGAAGAGACTTTTGCCACTTCCTAAGAGGATTATTGGAAATCTCCCGTATAATGTCGGTTCCGTGATTATAGCAAAGCTTATAGAGGAGAGTTATCTTCCTCCCATGATGGTCTTTACCCTCCAGAGGGAAGTGGTTGACAGAATGATAGGCAAACCTGGAAGCGAGAATTACTCTTCATTCTCTGTTCTTACGCAGATTGATTATGAGAATACATTGTCACTCAAACTCTCCAGGGGATGTTTCTGGCCTCAGCCCAATGTTGATAGTGCAGTTGTTGTGATGAAAAAGAGAGAGGAGAGTCTTGTTCCAAGAGAGCTTAGGCCTGTGTTCCTGACACTCCTCAGGGCTCTTTTCAGTCAGAGAAGAAAGACAATAAAAAATAATCTCCTCTCCTCTATCTATGGTAATAATGGCAGGGAATTTGTAGAGAGTGTAATTAATGATGCTGGCTTTGACGGCTCAGAGAGGGCAGAAACGCTGGATGCGGGGGAAATCGTCAATCTGGCCAGAGCAATCCAGGAACATACAATATGATTATCTGATTTAGAGGTAAAGAAATAAAAACACCGGTGTCTCCACCGGTGACTTTGCTTGATGAATGGTTATTTTACGATAACACCCATCTGTGCTTTAGCGGATGCTGCAGCATTTGATTCATCTGTATCGATGTGCATTGCAAGGCGGAAGGAGTTGGATACACGGATGACTGTGTCGCCATAGATGGTCTTTCTGCCGTTTGTGTTTTCTATCAGGACAGATACGATGTCACCGTTTTTTACACCGAACTCAGCTGCATCAGCTTCTGTCATGTGGATGTGCCTCTTTGCGACGATGACGCCTTCTTCAAGGTCAACCGAACCGTTCGGGCCCACGAGTGTGCACTTTCCCGAGCCAGCGATATCACCGGACTCCCTGATAGGGGCATCGATGCCGATTGAACGAGCATCTGTTGCACTGAGTTCAACCTGGTTGAACTTCCTGCATGGTCCGAGGATTGATACGTTAGCCAGTTCCTTCTTCGGTCCAACTACTGTGACTCTTTCATTAGATGCATACTGCCCCGGCTGCGAGAGTTCCTTTTTGACTGTAAGCTGATATCCCTTTCCGAAGAGAGCTTCGAGTGTTTCTGGTGTTACATGAACATGACGAGCACTTGTCTCAACCATAAATTCTTTAGACATTTATAAATTCCTCCAGTGAAATTTTCCTTACTCGATTATCCTACAAATTGGTGATATGCTCAACACTTCTGTTGAAGTATACGGCGTAAATCGTTAATCTTTCTCTTATGAGAATAGGTGTTTACGGACTTGGAAGATTCGGTTCATTCTGGGCCCAGGCTTTAAGTGAGACGGGTAATGAGGTTATTGCTTATTCCCGTAGCTGTCATATACTTTCGCCCTCAGTGAAAGCTGCAGGGGAGGATGATGTGCTTTGTAGTGACATTCTCTTCTTCTGTGTCACGATTTCAGCATTTGAGAGTGTACTTGAGAGTGTAAAGGGAAGAATAGGGAAGAACACAATTGTCTGTGACACCTGCTCTGTAAAGACATATCCTGCACAATGGATGGAAAAACACCTTGAGAAGGAAATCTACAAGATAGCCACCCATCCGATGTTCGGGCCCGATTCGGGAAAGAATGGACTGGAAGGGCTTCCTGTTGTCATGTGTGAGCTTTCTGCAAAGGATTCCAGGTATGACAAGGTACGGGATCTCTTTCTCTCGATGGGACTCTCTGTCAGGGAGATGACGCCTGATGAACATGACAGGGAGGCTGCCTTCTCTCAGGGGGTCACGCACTTCATAGGACGTATATTGTCCGAGATGAATCTTCAGCCGAGTGACATAGCTACAAAGGGATACAGAGCACTATTGGAGATTGTTGAGCAGACATGTAATGACCCGCTCTCGCTCTTCTATGATCTTCAGCGCTACAATCCCTATACACAAGATATGAGGCACTCTCTCAGACTTGCCATAGAGGATGTCGGCTATATGCTGGAAAGGGGAGACAGAAAGTGAGGGTTTATGTCTATACACTTGGTTGCAGACTCAACCAATGCGAGAGTGAGGCTATACAGGATTCTTTTGCCAAAGCCGGATGGTCTGTTGAAAAGGATAGTAAGGAAGCCGAACTAATCATAGTAAATACATGTGCAGTAACAAGTAAGGCTGAACAGAAAGCACGACGTATGATTCGTTTGTTTTCTTCTTGTGCGGAATGTGTCGTCGTATCGGGATGCTATGCAGAATCAGGAAAGGCTGCGCTTGAGGCAATCGGGAAGAATGTCGTTGTCTTTTCCCTTGATGATAAGCCGTCATTACTAAAGCTTGCTGATTACCTCAATATGGAGGATAGTGTTCCTCTTTTAGATAAAGTGAGGTCCTTTACATTCCGTGACAATGATGCATTTGAATACAATCCTGCTTCCTTTGCATACCACTCCCGTGCATACATAAAAGTACAGGATGGGTGTGACAATTCCTGTGGCTATTGCAAGACTACCATTGTCAGGGGGCCAAGCCGGTTCCTTCCCTCCGATGAGGTTGTATCGAGGATTCTCCGCCTTGAGGATGAGGGGATAAGAGAGGTAATGCTGACAGGTGTCAACCTTACTAACTATGACCATGAAGGCGATGGACTTGGCGGCCTTATGAAGAAGATTCTCTCTTCATGCGGGGATGATATCAGATTCCGTCTCTCATCGATGGAACCTGACGGTGTTGATGACACGCTACTTGAGGCAATAAGTGACAGAAGAGTCTTCCCACATTTTCATATACCGATTCAGACAGCTTCTCCGAGACTATTGGAACTCATAGGAAGGAAATATTCCATTGAGCACGTCGGGTACATAATAAACACATTGAGGAAAATCAAAGACGACCCGTTCATTGCATGCGATGTCATAGCGGGACTCCCGGGAGAGACGGATGATGATGCTGAAATTACATACCGTTTTCTCTGTGACAATGATTTCTCGGCAATGCATGTCTTTCCATATTCTCCAAGGGAGGGCACCCCTCTCTACAATTCGAAGCTCTTTGTTGAGGAGAGGATAAGGGACGAGAGGGCACAGAGACTGAGAGCGTTGTCAAATCGTCAGGAAAGGTTCTACATAGAGAGACAGAAGGGAAAGAAGTGTGAGATCGTTGCTGAGAAGGATTTTTCAGGGACAACGGGAAATTATCTCAAGGCAAAGATAGTAAGTGCATCAAACACTCCCCTCAAGGAAGGCGAACTCTACGCAGGGACGGTCTCATCCATATTTCCCGTGACCGTCACTGTCTCTTAGTCTTAATGCTGTTTGCTGTCTCCTGGGTAATCACCCTGGAGAATGGAGGAATGTCATCCTTGACCCAGGCATTTGAGCCTATGGTTGAGTCATGTGATACTGTGATGTTTCCCAATATTGTTGCATTGGCGTAGATTGTAACTCTGTCTTCTATTGTCGGGTGACGCTTCTGGTCTCTCAGAAGTGCTCCGCATCCATCCTTCGGGAAGGAGAGGGCACCAAGTGTCACTCCCTGGTATATTTTGACATTGTTCCCGATTACTGTCGTCTCACCTATGACCACACCAGTTCCATGGTCGATGAAGAAATATTCTCCGATTGTGGCTCCCGGGTGGATGTCGATTCCCGTTTCAGAATGGATAAGTTCATTGAGCATCCTCGGAATAAGGGGAAGCCCGTTATTATACAGGAAATGACCTATGCGGTGTGTTGTTATTGCCTTGAAGCCGGGGTAGGTGAGGATGATTTCGCTTACGCTTTTTGCTGCGGGGTCACCATTGAAACCAGCCTCACTGTCTTTTTTAAGGATCTCTCTTATGTGTCCCAGTTCTTCCAATAGGGAGGAAGTGATTGCATTTGCCTTTCTTTCGGCTTCCTCTCTTCCTGTTCCGGCTGCACGCCATGCAAGTTCAGCTTCCTTATATAGAATGTTGGAGGCTGTCTCCATATGTCTTGACACAACTGTCTCCAGCATCCCTATAGAGTTAATCTCCTCATAGTCAGGAAACAGCAACGATCTGAACTCCTCCATCATATGTCTCACTTCCTGTATGTCGGGAAGCTGGGCATTAGAGAAATCCTGCCTCTCTTCTTTTACTCGGGAGAAGGACGATATATATGGTTTTATAAAAGAGGATGAGTCAAATTTCATACCCGGATTATAATCAAAGGTAAGATTGAGATAAAGAGCCTGAGCCTTCTGAGTCACTCCTCTTTTTCTCTCGCGCCGAGCTTTTGAGAGAGTTTTTCAACTTCAGGGTACAGAAGCTTGCCCGCTATGGCGGCAACTGCTATTTTCACCGCATCACCGATGATGAACGGAACAAGACCGACTGTAAACGCCTTAGCCCAGGTTGTGGACAGGTTTATCTTGAGCCATGGTATTCCCACAAGATATGTCACCACCTCCATTACCAAAACGACAAGGAGATTATAAAGTATGGAGTCATGCTTTCTCTTTGCAAGGAGGGAGCCGATGAATGCCGCCAAGAGAAAGCCGAAGATGAATCCGCCGGTCGGGGAAATCAGAGCCCCAATGCCACCTCCCGAAGTAAAGACGGGAAGTCCGATGAGCCCCAGGATTATATAGATGACAATTGCCAATGCTGCATTGCCGGGGGGAAGCAGAAGCCCTGTCAGAAAGACAAAGAGGGTCTGGAGTGTCATGGAAACAGGAACCATCGGGATCCTGATGAACGTACCTGCGGCAACAAGTGCCGTAAAGAGGGAAGTAAGTAAAGTCATAGGGCGAGAATAGGTGACGGGGACGATATAGTCAACTACTTTACTTTTGCAGGTTTACTAACTAGGATTTACCTATGACAACAAAGTATATTGTACTCTCCATCCTTGATGGTCATTTTCCTGATTACGTAAGCGGAAGTGAGATAAGTGAAAAACTGAAGATTACCCGGACAGCTGTGAACAAGGCAGTGAAGAGCCTTATCCGGGAGGGATATGAGATAGAGGGAAAGAAGCACTATGGCTACAGGCTTCTCTCCTCTGATAATGACATTCTCAATAAGGAAACGCTTGAGAATGCATTTGAGAACAGTGGCATTGATGTCTACTATCTAGATACGACAGGTTCGACCAACAGGGACGCTAAGACTATTGCGTCAGAAGGTGCGGCACTTCCATATGTTGTGACATGTTCAATGCAGACCGGTGGGAGAGGAAGACTTGGTCGTACATTCGAATCCCCGTCAGGCGGGGTCTACTTCTCCCTTGTGATGGATGGAAAGAAAATAAAGACGCCTGACCTGGTAACGGTAGCTTCCGCAGTGGCTGTGAGTGAAGTTATGGAGAGACTTACAGGTGAGAGGACATCAATCAAGTGGGTAAACGACATTTACATAAGGGGAAAGAAGGCTGTTGGAATTCTCACGGAAGGCATAATAAACATGGAGGAGAACAGACTTGACAAGGTGGTGATTGGATGCGGAATCAACCTCAAGACTAGGGAGGCTGACCTCTCGGATGAAGTGAAGGCGGTTGCCACATCCTTCTATCCTGACGGAAAGAGCAGTCTGTCTCGTGCCCTTGTAATAGCTGAGTGCTCAAAGAGGATATATGAGATAATGGATGAGGATTTTCTTCCTACTTACAAAGAGAAGTGTTTTGTCCTGGGGAAGAGAATCTCTGTAGTGAATGGTGAAGTTCGAACTCCCGCCCTTGCGGTGGACCTGGATGAGATGGGACACCTTGTCGTCGAATATGATGACAAAAGGCGTGAGGCTCTCTCCTCGGGAGAGATAAGCATAAGGCTGTAGCACCACTTCACTTGGGCAAGAGGAAAATAGTAGAATTATGGAGTTGAGGATAAAATGCTGACACAATTAAAAGAAGAATGGAAAAACAGAATTGAAAGTGAACTCAAAAAATATCTGGGTTCTGATAATATAGCACCCCTGACAATGGGTGTCCCTCCTAAGAAGGAGATGGGGGATCTTGCCTTCCCGATGTTTGCCTACTCAAAGGCTGCAGGAAAGCCTCCTGTGCTTATTGCTAAAGAAATGGCCTCCCTTGTCGGGGATGATCATCCAGATGGGAGAATAATTCTTGCAGGCCCGTACCTCAATGTCGCACTTGATATTCCTTCTCTCTCATCTTCCATCCTTGAGGAAGTGAGAAAGAAGGGTGACAGGTATGGCTGGGGGAATTCTCTTTCAGGTAAGAAGATGATGGTTGAGTTCTCATGCCCCAACACTAATAAGCCTTTACATCTCGGACACATGCGCAATGACTCTCTCGGGGAGAGTGTTTCAGAGCTATTGAAGACACAGGGCGCAGAGGTGATGAAGGTGAACCTCATCAATAACCGCGGTGTCCATATTTGCAAGAGCATGCTTGCATACTCTGTTTTCGGTAATGGCGAGACTCCCGAGAGTACAGGCGAGAAGGGGGATCACTTCGTCGGTCGCTACTATGTGCGTTTTGCACAATGGGAGAAGGAAGTAGAGGAGCAGAAGGACCGCAATCCCGATATCGTAAACGAACCAGGCTTTGTCGATCCGGCTGCGGAGGCTCAGACCATGCTCAAAAAGTGGGAGGACGGCGACAAAGAGGTCCGTGCCCTCTGGGAAAAGATGAACTTTTGGACTCTTACAGGACTCGAGGAGAGTTACAGAAACATGGGGATCAGCTTTGACAGGTATTATTATGAATCTGAGACATACAAATATGGTAAGGATGAGGTGTTGAAGGGAGTTGAGAGCGGGGTCTTCTACCGAGAGAAGGACGGAAGCGTGCAGGTAAACCTTGCACCTATCGGACTCGACACTAAGGTCCTTCTCAGAAAAGACGGGACTACCCTTTATATGACACAGGACATAGGAACTGCGATAAAGCGTCATGAGGACTGGCCGTTTGACTCCCTCACTTATGTTGTTGCCTCAGAGCAGCAATACCACTTCAAGGTTCTCTTCTACTGTCTTTCCCTTCTTGGTTATGACTGGGCCTCCGAACTCCATCACCTCTCATACGGTATGGTCAATCTTCCGGAAGGGAAGATGAAGAGCAGGGAGGGGACTGTCGTTGATGCTGATGACCTTCTCAGTGAGTTGACCGAATTGGCAAAGGAGGAGATTGTTGCAAAGGAAAGGGAGGATAAGGTCGATGATGTTGCTGCAACAAGCCACAAGATAGCACTCGGTGCCCTGAACTACTACCTCCTGCAGGTCTCACCTACAAAGGACATGGTATTCAACCCGAAGGAGTCCATCTCCTTCAACGGCAACACGGGACCGTATTTGCAATATACGGGAGCAAGAATTTCGTCAATACTACGTAAATATAGCTTAGAAAAAAAGGATGTTCCGTTTGACGGGTCACTCCTTGTAAACGAGGATGAGAAGACACTTCTATTGATGATCGCATCCTTCCCTGAGTATCTCAAACGTGCCGCCGATGGTTTTGATCCGTCAATTGTTGCTGCATTCCTTTATGATGTGGCAAAGACTTTCAGCCATTACTATCATGATAATCGTATCCTCAATGCAGAGAGTGATGAGCTTGTTGTGGCACGTGTGACACTATGCTCTCTTCTATTGCAGGTTATGAAGAATGGCTTCAGGGTGATAGGGGTACCATTCCTGGAGGCGATGTAGAGATGAAGAGGAGAGAGATTGGAGGACACTTGATAATACTTATCGTTCTCACCGCATTTTCAATGCGCTGCCCGATAGGATGCGTTGGACCTCTCATGAGCAATATACGCTCCTCTCTCTCCCTTTCGGCCACAGAAGGTGGCTTACTCACAACACTTCCACTGTGGCTCTTTGCACTCAGTGCTCCCTTCTCGGTCACTATAAGTGGAAGAATCGGAATGAAGAGGCTTATGTCCTTCTCTTTCCTTCTTATTCTTCTCGGGACTGTGATGAGAGCCTATGGAACTGTCTTTCCTCTCTTCATGGGTACAGTGTTCATCGGACTTGGAACGGGCTTTCTGAATGTTGTGGTCCCTGCATTTTTCAAGGAGTTTTATCCATTGAGTAGCGGAAAGCTCATGGGAATGTATTCCTCATCACTTACATTTGCGTCTGCTACTACTGCAGCATTCATAGAGCCTCTTTCAAGACTTCTCGGAAGCTGGAGTGAAGCATTTCTTGCTGTATTCGTCTTCCCCCTTGGTGCTCTTTTCTTCTCTTTCTCACTCAAGGTGAAGGAGTGCCGTAAAGAGGAGGAGAAGGAGAAGATGGAACTCGGTACAATATGGACGAGACGCAACATAATGATTGCTGTCTACTCGGGGGTGCAATCACTTATCTTCTATACAATACTAACATGGTTCCCGACTATCATCAGATCAAAGGGTATTATGGAGAATAACTCCGGGCTCCTCATTACCATTATGCAGATAGCCTCTTTCTTTCCGGCTTACCTCATTCCTGTGATATCAAATAGGGGAAATATTATAAAACTCTCGGCAGCAATCCCTTTTGTCTTCATACCGGGAATGCTACTCTCCTACTTATCATCTAATACAGTTCTTGTAATAGTTGGAACATTTATTTTCGGTCTTTCTGTTGGCGGGACCTTCAGTATGGGGATTACTTTGTGCTCCGTCTATGGTAGAAATGGCCATGACACTGCCCGCATGATGAGCTTTGGCCAGTGTATAGGATATATCCTTGCGTCATTCGGCCCCACAGGCTTCGGAAGGCTCTATGATAGGACACTCTCCTGGTCTTGGACTGTAATATTGCTTGTAGTTTTTGCTCTTCTTATGAGTATGATAGCACTCTTGATCAAAAAGGAGAGATGAGCATTGGCCCAATACTTTTCTCTTGCTTCTTCAAGCCTGGCATGATTAAGGTAGAGTGGTGAATAGTCCAATCTCCGAAAACTGTTTGCTTTTGTCTTTCTTTTGTAAAATTTATTTGATAATCACCGAAAATCATGACATTTTCCCGGG
>CAVHPV010000014.1:0-39076 GCA_963638045.1 Faecalibacterium sp. CAG:74
AAAGAAGAAGCAGTTGAGTTAACCGGGGTTGCAACTACACTGAAGAACATGGGATACTTGCATTGTCCCCATGAATCTCCTATTTGAAAGAGATTTTAGATACGATGTGTACCAATATCTGATACACATCCCAAATAAGTTGTCTTTGCACGATATTTTTATGTTCCTCACGGTTAAAGCGGTGCGAACGGTCTTAAAAAGTGTCTCGCTTTCTGTACATATTGCAGATAAGATAAGTACAGGAGAGGAAGAGATATGAAGAACTTTGGAGAACTATTGAAACTGGCATTCCTGGTTTCGAGGGACGAAGGGGCGACTATACCCGAGATAAGAGAGAGACTCAACTATGCATCAAGATCCTCAATCTATCTGGACTTTGATAATCTCTTCAAACATTTCAATCTTGCAGTCTTCAAAGATAATGAAAAACGAGGAAGGGAGGTTGTCTACAGGATAGATAAGGAAGACTGGGTACGCTTCAAGAAGAAATTCATCAACGGGATTCTCAATGAAGATGACAGATTACTACTCTCTTTCATGCTTGAAAGTGTAGGATCCACTTCTCCGCTTATCTCGGCATGTGGCGATGACTTCATAATGAGACTAAAAGGTCTCATAGGAGAGCTCAACGTAGAACCATGCGATTACAAGGGTTTCTTCTCGCTGGAAAGTACCCGTTTTCTACTGACTCTCCTTAGAGCACAGCAGAATAAAACTCTCATACACATTGGTTACAAAAATAAAGAGTATGATGTCTATGTCCTTAAATGCTATGCATTCTCCGGAGGTCTCTATGCTTATGTGATGAAAGAAGACGGGAGCGTCTTCAATATATCAATTCCAAGGATAGCATCAGTGACACAAAAACTGCGTAGGGACAGAAAGACCGGAAATGAAATACCGTCCCCACTACTCGATATTAAGAAGGCCCTGCGGGATCCTTTCGGAATAATCAGAATTGATGAGCCATTCACCGCAGTCATCAAGCTCAGGGACAACCAGGGAAAATTCGAGATGGAGAAAACATGGCCTGACAGTGTAAAGATAGAACCTCTTGGTGATAGCACCCATCTCTTTACGGTAACCACAAACGGCCTCTATTGGCTATGGCGCTGGGTCATGAGTCTGGGACCTCAGGCTGAAGTCCTTGAGCCTTTATGGTTCAGGGAAAAGATAAAAGAATCCTTTAGGTATACACTTGAAGAAATATACAAAGACAGCTGAAGGACAGTTGCAGCTACTCATAATGAAAATGGGGCAGGAAAACTCTCTCCTGCCCACGGTAGAATATATGCTCCTGCTTTCTACATAAAAACAAAACGCACAACAAATAGTATTACCGAAACAATGACAAATATAGTCCCGACAATGGCCGAACCCGGAACCCCGCTATAAGGAGTTCCCCATAGGGTTACCCAACCACTGAACCCTATCAAAATCATCAATAGTCCAACAATACCCAGAATGACAGCCAACACAATCATACTTATATTTCCTTATTTACCAGAGGTTATACCAACCTCATACGAGTGGGATATATTCTCAGTTTTCATCCTTGAATATCTTATAAAGACTTGCAGCAACTCCTAATACCCCTCCGATAATTGCTCCCGGTACACCACCAATAAGAGCACCAGCTCCAGCACCGGCAGCTGTTGCTGCCCCGACTTCTTTTACTTCATTCTTCTCTTCATCCATTTTCTCAATCCTCATCAATAAGATTTGTTATTCCGTTTTCGAAACTTTTCAAAGCACTCCTGGCCATATTGACCTGCCTTATAGCTTCAGAAGCATCCTCATTGAACTCACCAAAGCCGTAAGGCCTGCCCTCTTCCTCATGGTCAAAGCCCCTCAAAGTTCCAAAAATGCCACCATTAAGAAAAAAATCCTTAAGTCCCATTAACTCCCTCCATAGTGAAATATTTATGATAGTACTGGAAAACTGTTCTACTTCCCGTACTCTCATATAAATTGATTATCGAGATGAAGTGTCCAAAACGATGTACACAAAACAGAAAAATTATCTTTTCCCTCTCTCCAACCTGTCCTGACGATACCCCCCCCCAGTACCCTGTCAAGAGAATTAATATCAATCAGAAAAAATATATCTGTACAGTTTTCTCTGCATCTTGCAACTGGAATTTAAAAATAGTGGAGGTTTAACGGCATTGGAGTTTTGAGGTAATACCATAGAATAACCCCCATATCACAGGGGGTTTGTACTCATCAGCCAATGAGCTTCAGAAGGCCCATTCACCGTTACGAAAAACGGGGATTGTCTTACCGTCCCTTGTAATGGCATCTATGTTGAGAGAATCGGAGCCTATCATGAAGTCAATATGAATCAAAGAGTCATTGACACCCTTCTCCTGACACTCCTTCTTACTGAGAGTCTCATATCCCCTGACACAGTTATCAAAGCCGGCACCGAATGCTATATGGCATGTGGCATTCTCGTCAAAGAGTGTGTTGTAGAATAGGATTCCAGATTTCCTGATTGGTGATGAATTGGGGACAAGTGCACACTCCCCGATGAATGAGGCTCCCTCGTCCATAGTGAGGAGGCGTCCCAGGAGCTCCTCATTTTTCTCAGCCTTCCACTCGACGGCCTTTCCGTTCTCAAACCTGATATGGAAATTCTCAATGAGATTCCCGTTATAGCATAGAGGCATTGTCGCATAGACAATCCCGTCTGCTCTTCCCTTCTTCGGAGATGTGAAACATTCCTCTGACGGGATATTCGGCTGGAAGTAAACCTTCCTCTCCCCTATCGTCTCCTCACCACCACCGAGGAACATAGATTCATCCATAAGGCCGACAGTAAGGTCTGTGCCTTCCGGTGTTGTATAATGGAGAGAGTCTATTGAGAGGCTGTTGAGGTACTCGCATCTCTTCTTGAGATCAGCATCATGTTGCTCCCATGCCTTGACAGGGTCATCATCGGCCCTTGAACAGAAAAGGATCTTCTTCCAGAGTTTCTCAATCGCAGCCTTTCCTTTCAGAAGAGGAAAGAGTTTCTCTGCCCACTTCTTTCCGGGAACTGCCGCTATGCACCATTGGTATTTTCCATCCATCATGTCGCGGTACTTCTTTATCTTCTTCGCTCTTGTCTGGACAGCCTCCCCCATCTTTTTCACATCAACGCCCATAAGACCGTCGGGGTCATCACTGTCGAGCCATAAAAGGCAGGTGAGATGCTCCGCCCTGGATTTAACCTTCTCCACTTCCCACTTTTCAATGGTCTTGAGTGACTCGAGGGAGCGGTATTTGTATGTAAGCTTATCAAGATCCTGGTTAAGCCAGTCAACCATAACCTTCACGGCTCCCCTCTTGTAGCACTCCTCGACACACATGAGAGTAAAGTCAACGTTCTCCGTACCTGCCTGGATAAGAACCTCCTGCCCCGGCTGCACATTGAGTCCGCTTTCAACAATCAACTTTGCATAATTTTCCAATAATTTCTTCTTCATTTCTACTCTCCTTTCCTATAGGCCGGGAGCCTGTCCCACTCTGTCCTGATTTGATTTTCAACCACGCCTGTCAGATTCTTCTTCTCATCTTCTGTCAGGTTTTCTGTCTCAACCTTCGGCAGGAACTTGATATATACATCAACAAAACCAAGAGAGCGGGCACCTTCAAGAAGATATCTGTCATTCTTTATAACAACAGGCACAACAGGACATCCTGTTCTCTCCGCTATCTTGAATGCTCCGTTCTTGAATGGTCCGATTTCACCGGTTTTGCTTCTTGTGCCTTCCGGGAAAATAACGATAGAGTGTCCGGATTCGATAGTTTTGCAACCGCTTCTTATTGCCTCCACTATGCTGTGTGCCCCCTTACGGTCTATCTTGATGCATTTCAATGACACAAGACAGCCATGCATGACAGGAACTTTGAAAAGCTCCTTTTTGGCCATCATTGCAGGGAAACGGCGGAGTTCCTTATAGAAGAGTGGAACGTCGATAAGCGAATTATGGTTGGGCGCATAGACGACAGCCTCCCCCTTATCGGGAATGTTCTCCCGTCCCTCCACATGGACTCTTGCCCCCAGGAAGACCACAATCCAGCAACAAAGGATATAATAGAAGAAATGAGAGACGGCATCTGCAACCTTTCCCATTCCCAACAATGTGAAGAACCAATAGAAGATAATCCCCACAATCCCGAATACAAAGAACGGGATAATCAATACAGCAGCTATGAATATACGGATGAATTTAAGTATTGCCCTCATTTGTTTTACTTTAATGAATAGAGCTTATAGTAGAGTCCCCTCTTTGCGATGAGCTCATCGTGGGTACCTCTTTCCTCTATTCTTCCCCTGTTTACTACAAAGATTTCATCGCTGTCGATTATTGTCGACAGACGGTGAGCTATGACGATGCTCGTTCTCCCCTTTGCCAGTTCGTTGAAAGCATCCTGTATAAGTGTCTCACTCTCTGTGTCGAGTGAGCTTGTTGCTTCATCAAAGATAAGAATCGGGGGATTTTTCAGAAAGACACGGGCTATGCTGAGTCTCTGCTTCTGCCCTCCGGAGAGTCTTGTGCCCCTCTCCCCGACTTCTGTGTCGAGGCCGTTTGGAAGCGAAAGAACAAAGGAGGCAAGATTGGCTTTTTTGAGCGCCTCCCATATCTCATCATCAGTTGCACCGGGCTTTCCATATGAAAGATTGTCCCTTATCGATGCATCGAAGAGGAATACATCCTGCTGCACGAAGCCTATGTTCGCCCTGAGCGAACGCTGTGTAACAGAGTCAACTTCCTGCCCGTCTATTGTAATAGAACCGCTGTCCTTCTCATAGAAACGTGCCAGAAGTGATACTGACGTGCTCTTTCCCGCTCCGCTCTCTCCGACAAGAGCAACTCTCTTTCCACCTTCTATTCTCATCGAGAAATGGTCCAATACTCCATCCTCACCCTCATTATAGTGGAATGAGACATCATCAAAAACGATGTCCCCATGTGTGACGACAAGTGGTTTTGCATCAGCTTTGTCATTGATCGAAGGCATTACATCCATTATTTCCGTGAAGCGTTCAAATGAAGAAATCCCCTGTGTGAACTGCTCCGTAAAGTTTATAAGCCTGTCTATCGGCGGGAGCACCACAGATACATAGAGAATAAATGTGACTAGATCGGCAACAGTGACCTTATTCTGGAGAATGAGAACAATGCCTCCTGCTATTGTAACAAAATAGTAGAGCTGACGCATGAAAGATATCCCACTCTGATAGGAGGCCATCTCCCTGTAGAGGTTCTCCCGGCTTTCCTTGAGATTTACATTGCTCTTTTCAAACTTCTCCTCCTGAAGCTCTTCACGCGAGTATGACTTAACTTCTCTTATTCCCTGGATGGAGTTTTCAGCTGTCACATTAATCTCGGCTATTCTCTTTCTTATTGCCTTATTGGTTCTCTTGAGCCTCCTGTTAAAGATTATCCCGTAGACGGCCATTATCGGGAGGGGGATGATTGAGACTGCTGCAAGCGGCGGGCACATGATAAACATAAGAATGTATGCACCGATGATTGTAATAATTGAAATCAGGAAATCCTCCGGGCCGTGATGTGCAACCTCCGCAATATTGAATAGGTCATTCGAGATACGTGACATGATGTCACCAGTCTTAGTCCTGTCAAAATAGGAGAAGGAGAGTTTCTGGAGATGATGGAAGAGGTCCAGCCTCATGTCATTCTCAATCCAGACCCCGAGGTAATGCCCCCACTTTATCCTTATATAATTGCATACAGCATCAAGAATATATAGAGAGAGAACAATTGAAAGATAGAAGACTATGACTTCCTTTAATATACCTTCCTCAGGTCCCTGTATAATTGAAAGAATCTTGCGTACAAAATACGGTGCTAGAATTGAGAGTACAGAGGAGATACTGGCAACCGCCATATCGAGGAAAAACCATCCCTTGTATGGCTTATAGTAGGTCATAAATCGCTTTATAAGCCCACGGCTACTACTCATTCTTCTTCCCCTTAAAGAATGCTACGATAGAAGCGAAGAATCCCTTCTTCTTTTCCACAGGCTTCTGCACAAGCACCTCTTTCTCCGTCTGAGGCTGGATTTTTCTCTCCACCTGCACTTCCTTCTTCGGCTGTAGGTTCTTTTCAGACTGAGAACAAGACTTCTTATCGCTTTGTGACTGAGACTTTCTCTCTGTCTTTCTCCTGTTCTGCTGTCCCTGCTGTGGTTTTCTATCTTCCTTTACACTTTCGCCGTCGGCAAATGCATTCTGGTAATACTTCATCCTTTCCTCAAGGCTCATGGACTTGAGTTTATTGAAGTCAGTCTTGCTCTTGTAGGAAAGAGCATTATCACGTTCGGCATTGACCGCCTTGTCACGGAAAGTCTGTTTCCTGTTTCTGAGATCTCTTGTGCTTGAGGACGGACGTCTAGTAGACGGCTTTGTGCTTCTCGGCTTTCTCGGAGCCCTGTAGCCCTCACTTCTGTCCTCAACCTCCTCAAGCCCCTCCTCGTCAGCCCACTTTACGGGAATCTTCATCCCGATATAATCCTCGATTGCCTCAAGACCGTAGATGTAATCCTCAGAGGCAAGTGTAATGGCCTTACCTGTCTTTCCCGCCCTGGCTGTACGTCCGATTCTATGGACATAATTCTCATAATCTTCCGGGATATCATAATTGACTACAAGCTCAAGATCATCGATCTGGAGACCACGGGCTGCAACATCAGTAGCAATGAGGAAGCTGAGCTTGCCGTCCTTCATCCTCTCTATTGTCTCAAGCCTCTTGCTCTGCGGCATATCTCCCATGAGGTACTCTGACTTGTAGCCGTTGAGGTTAAGTCTCTTCGATACCTCCACAGCCCTGTCCTTTGTATTCGTGAAGATCAGACATGATGCAGGGTTAATCTTCTTTAATATTGATAATAAAAGCCCGAACTTCTCATCTTTGGTTACATGGAAGAGCTCCTGTGTAATCTCCTTGACTGTAATCTCCTCGGGCTCGATGAGAATCTCCCTGCTGTTGTTCATGTATCCCCAGGCAAGGTTTCTCACATGTGAGGAGAGAGTGGCGCTGAAGAGAAGAGTCAGCCTCTTCTCCTTATCCCTCATGAGGGAGAACATCTTCTGAATATCAGGATAAAAGCCCATATCGAACATCCTGTCCGCCTCGTCCAGGACAATGACGTCAAACTGTCTGAAGTCTATCCTGCGGTTCTTTGCATAGTCGAGAAGTCTTCCCGGAGTACCCACATAGAGGTCAACACCCTCTGCTATCTCCCTGTTCTGCTCCCCATAGCCCACTCCGCCGAAGAATGCGCCAACTTTATAATCCTTTATTCCGGAACTGAGAGCCTTCGCATCTTCCTCTATCTGGACAGCAAGCTCCCTTGTAGGGGTTACTACAAGTGCCCTGCTGTGACCATCTGTCTCCAGATAACGCTCAAGTATTGTGATAAGAAAGACAGCGGTCTTTCCGCTTCCTGTCTTTGACTGCACCATGACATCATTGCCCGCTAGAGTGACAGGCAGCACCTTCTCCTGGACGAGCGTGCAGTCCTCAAAGCCCACACTCTTTATACCGTTCAAGACCTCTTCTTTCAGATTAAGTTCACTAAATTTCATAATTCACCAACAATTTATATTCTTCCATGTCACTTTGTCTATCATTTCAGAGAGAGTGCACCGCCCGGTATCCACCGGTTCCAGCAGCCGTAAAAATGACTCGCATCAATGTCCACTTTTCGAGCTCCAATGTACACTTTTCGGATCACTCGTACTTCAATATCTCTCTGGGCTTCGAGCCGTTTGCAGGGCCTACGATTCCGTCCTCCTCCATCTGTTCAACTATGCGGGCAGCCCTGTTGTACCCTATCTTGAGTCTTCTCTGAAGATAGGAGGCAGAAGCGCTCTTACGCTCATAGACAATCTTCTTTGCCATCTCATAGAGGTCCTCATCACCCTCATCATCATAGAATTCTCCATCGTCGTCATCATCGTCTCCACCTTCTTCCTCGAAGACGCTCTCCTCAAGGAACTCCGGTCTGGAGTTATGGTTCTGGACAAATGAGGTTATCTTCTCAACCTCACCGTCGGAGACGAAGGCACCCTGTATTCTCCTGAGTCCCATTGCAGATGGATCCAATAGGAGCATGTCTCCCTTACCAAGGAGGTTCTCCGCACCCATCTCATCCAGGATTACCCTGGAGTTGGTTCCACTCGACACCGCAAATGCAATACGGCCAGGAAGGTTGGACTTGAGAGTCCCCAGAATGACATCACTGCTCGGCCTCTGGGTTGCAAGGATAAGATGTATACCTGCAGCCCTTGCCTTCGCGGCAATACGGCTTATGGCAGCATCCATCTCCTTGCCGACAACCGCCATGATATCGGCAAATTCATCCATTATAAGGACGATGTACGGGACCTTCTCAACCCCCTTCAATTCTCCTGAGACTATTTTCTCATTGAGGCCCGCAACATTTCTCACACCATAGTGTGCAAGCATTGCATAACGTCTCTCCATTTCGCTCACAAGCCATTCAAGTGCCTTGATAGCTCTTTTTGGTTCTGTAATTACAGGAGTCAAGAGATGCGGTATGCCGTTGTAGATTGTGAGTTCGACAACCTTCGGGTCGACAAGCATGAGTCTCACATCCTTCGGGCTCTTCTGATAAAGGATGGTGTTTATGAATGCATTTATACACACACTCTTACCCGATCCTGTCGTACCGGCAATTATCATATGAGGCATCTTTGCAACGTCGATGACAATCGGCTCACCTGTGACGGTGCGCCCCAAGATCATCGGCACGTTGAATGACATATACTTCTGGTTGTCCCTGAGAGCAAAGACCATGTCCTTGAATCCCACTATCGAGACACTGGCATTCGGAACCTCTATGCCGACAGCCTGCTTGCCGGGAACAGGTGCAAGGATTCTGACCTTCTTTCCACCGAGGGCATAGTTAATCTCGTCCTCTCTGGCCTTTATCCTGCTGATAATCATTCCCTGAGCAAGCCTGAGCTCATACATTGTGACTGCAGGCCCCTTGATTATGGCCGAGAGCTCGACTGTAATCTTCTGCTCGGCAAGTGTTCTGACAATTATCTCACCCTGCTGCTGTGTTTGATAGTCTATCTCCTGACTAACCTTCGGATAATCCTTGAGAAGCATGATTTCAGGTGGAGTGTAGACAGTCTTCTGTCTAAGTGATATTGCTGTAAGACCTCCGCGGTTGGATGCAAGGTCTCCGACTCCGACTATCATATTAAAGTCGTCCTCCATATCCTCATCAGACTTCGTTTCAAAGGTTCTGTGCCCACTGTCATCTGTCTCAACATTCCTGACTCTGGGCATCTCTGGCGGAACGAACTCCGGCTCGGGAGAAGGAGTCACGTTCTTCTCCTCATCGGGGAAGAGCGGAGAGGAGACCTCATCCTTCTTATCAGAGAAAAGCGGAGAGGAGGTTTTCTCCTCTGCATAGTCAGGTACGGGTTCGTACTTGGTATCTTCTTTTTCTTCAGTGAATGTTGATGATGGGGCATAATGGGTCTTCACATCACTCTCATCCTCTGCCTCAAATGCCCTTCCTGGAGTATAGGAGACAGAAGGGGATGCTGAGTTATTGCTCAAAGCTTCAAACAGCTTGTATCTAGGGTGATCCTTACCTATATAGGAAGGTGCAACAGACTCCTCCTGTTGCGGTTTTTCCTCTTTATTAGGAATCTCAGCCACTTTCCCGTTCTGGATGGACTCAAACATCCTGTACCTCGGATGGCTTGGATCAAGAGAGGAAGGGGCAATATGCTCCTGTGACTTTTTCTCCTCCCCTCCCGGGACGGAATTATCCCTGACTCCTTTCTGAAGGTTCTGGAACATCTTGTATCTTGGATGACTGGGGTCAAGACCGGACGGGGCAAAGCCGGATTGATTTTCTGTCGTAAGAGAATTGCTCTCCTCTTCTTTTGTATCATCAAGCCCGATAATCGGCCTCAGATTCTGTGGCCTGGCAATATCTTCAGGGGTCGAGTTATAATTCTCGAGGGCAGCTTCAAGCATGCCACCTCCCGTGAAATGCTTTGCATTCATGATACTCCCGTTCTCACCAGCCTCTTCATCTTCACTCCTGTTCCACTCATCATCGACCTCACTCTTGAGGTTCTCCATGAAGCCTGAACTCTCGATAAGGCCACTCTTTTCCTCTTCCGGGAGGGCTTTTTCATTCGGGTATGTATGGTGTCCGATAGTCTTGAATTCGGGCATTTCCTCAAATGATGGGAATGAGAGAGGGGTATCGGGATTTCCGATTCCACTCTCATACTCAGGGGCAGGCCCTATGTCGGGAAGCGTGTTCTTTTTTTCTTCCTCTTCAGCATTCTTGAGTGCTTTCTGGAGTCTCTTCTCCTCCTTCAGCCTCCCGTTTTCAAGTCTCTCCTTCTCTATTTCCTCTTTCTCTTTAAGCCTATCATTCTCTTTAGCGATTCTCTTCTCTTCCTTTTCGCGTTCCTTAGCACGTCTTATCTCTTCCTTCTCCCTCTTCTTCTCATATTCCTTCTGATCTCTCCTTTTCTCCTTTTCAAGCTTTCTCTTCTCAGCTGCCTCCCTCTTTTCAAGTTCTTTGGCATACTTCTTCTCGTCTCTGGCTCTCTCTTTCTCTGCCTTGTCATTGAGGATACGCTGCCTCTTTACAAGCTTCTCTTCTTCAAGGGTCTCCTTGCTCTTGATAACGCCTTCTCTCTCAAGTGCCTTGAGCTGAAGTTCCCTTTTCTTCCTCCATTTGGCGTCAAGCGGGCTGAAAATAGCCAGAAGCACACCGATAAGCAACAATTCAAGAATGAACAGGGTATAGAGAAGACCGGGATTGGCAAGGACGAGCCTCTTTGGAAATACAGACGGAAGCTCTATTGCATTATATACCCTGTATGCTCCGGTGAGTGCCATGTAGGCGAATGCCAGGAGGACTGTAATTGACATGGAAAATGGTTTACGCAATCTGAATGCGAAGATGAGGGCAGATTCAAGGAGAAGGAAGATGCCGGCTTCCAGAAGGCCGTAAGGACCTGCTGAAACACTGACCTCCCCAGCTATACGGCCAAGAAAAGAAGCAAAGCCTCCTTCAAAAAGGCCCATGCCGTTCAGGATCCCCAATGCAACAGATACCGCACCGCAGACGGCCAGGACAACTGCCAATATAAGTGAAAACTTACCTTTCTTCATTTTTTCATCAAATCCTTTATGATAACCATGTTCCTCTCTTCACCAAGTCCGGGGACAGAGACAGGAACTATCTCATCAATAAAGCTGTATCCCATATGGCGAAGAGTATCGAGCTCTGCTTTGACACTCTTTTCCGTCCCTTTATAGAGTATCATACGGGAGGAGAGAGCAACTACATCCTCAACAACATCATAAACGGGATGGAAAGCCCTGCATGTGAGCACATCAAACTTCTCATCAATTTCCTTTATGTCTTTGTCGAGGACAGTAACATTACTAAGGTGGAGAACAGCAGAAATTGAGCGGAGGAACCCCACCCTCCTTTGCATTCTCTCTATAAGCACAAACTTCCTCTCCGGGAAAAGAATGGCCAATACTATGCCGGGAAGGCCCGCACCAGAGCCGAGGTCTGCAATCACAGAGCCCTCTGTCGTCTCAATGCAAAAGACAGGATAGCCTGAAGCACAGTCCATTATGTGCCTCAGGACAAGTTCATCCCTGTCATTCGTTCCGACAAGCTTAAGTGCAGGGTTGAAGAGCATTATCTCATCGGCATAGCGCTCAAGAAGAAGACTCTTTGACTCACTCTCCGGGACAGAGAGACTCTCCAGATACTCCTTCAACCTATTTCGATTCATCATTTCTACCTCTGATATGGAGTGCCAGAATGGCAGTATCGGAAACACGAACCCCGCTGATTCTCCCTGCCTGGCCGACACTCGCAGGACGGACAGCCTTGAATTTCTCCCGGCTCTCGCTGCTGAGGCCCTCGACTTTATCATAGTCAAAGTCCTCCGGTATTTTCATGCTCTCCTGTCTCTTCGCTCTCTCCGCGTCAATCTCCTGACGCTTGAGATAACCCGAGTATTTCACATCAAGCATGACTTCATTCAGTATGGCCTCAGGATAGCTTTTAAGCTGAGGTATCTCGTCCATAGTGAAAATATTGTTCTCACTTCTGACAAGTCTCTCCAGTCCGTTCTTACCGTCCATGCGGCTGGAGCGGAGAAGTTCCTTTATCTCATCCATCTTCCTTATCTTGTCCTGGAGCCTTTCATACTTCTCCTCTTTACATAATCCTGCCTCATAACCGATTGGAGTAAGACGAATGTCTGCCGAGTCATGCCTCAAGGAGAGCCTGTATTCGGCACGTGAAGTGAACATCCTGTAGGGTTCCTTTGTCCCTTTTGTGACAAGGTCGTCGATAAGGACACCTATATAAGCATCAGTGCGTCCGAGTGTCACGGCCCTCTCTCCCTTGAGACGCTGACAAGCGTTGATTCCTGCCATCAATCCCTGGGCAGCAGCCTCCTCGTAGCCACTTGTACCATTTGTCTGTCCTGCAATGAAAAGTGAGGAGACTATCTTTGACTCAAGGGAAGGGAGAAGATCAAGGGGATCCAGCCAGTCGTACTCGACAGCGTATGCCGGACGCATTATTTCGACATGTCTGAGACCCGGCAGGGTGCGGATGAATTGGTGCTGTACTTCCTCAGGAAGTGACGATGAGAGCCCGTTGAGATACATTTCCTCTGTCCCTATACCTTCAGGCTCTACGAAAATCTGATGGCGTTCCCTTTCGGGGAAGCGAACCACCTTATCCTCGATGCTGGGACAGTATCTCGGGCCCTTACCGACTATCTTTCCGCCGTAAAGTGGAGAGCGGTGTATATTCTCCCTGATAATCCGATGGGTCTCCTCATTGGTATATGTGATGTAACACGGAAGCGATGTCCTGTCTATCCTGTCATAGTCAAATGAGAATGGCATCATTACATCGTCGCCGCTCTGGACTTCAAGCTCTCCGTAATCAAGACTGGAGGCCCTGACACGAGCAGGGGTTCCCGTTTTCATTCTCCCGACATGGAAGCCGTACTCACGCAGCCTGTCACCAAGCCCGAGAGCCGCCTCCTCACCTAGTCTCCCGGCAGAAGCATCATATTCCCCTATGAAGATTCTTCCGTTCATGAAGGTTCCGGTTGTAAGGACAACAACCTTCGAGCTTATCTTCCATCCCCTCTGTGTCACAACACCGGCTATGGTCTTCTTCCCGTCCTTCTCTTCAATGATGAAGTCGGCAACAGTATCCATGAAGAGATTGAGGTGTTCCTGCCTCTCGCATGTCTCCTTGGCCAGCCTTGAGTACGAGAACTTGTCAGCCTGTGCACGCGGAGCCTGGACAGCAGGACCACGGGAACGGTTGAGAATCCTGAATTGAATCATTGTCGCATCGATAAGATGCCCCATCTCTCCGCCGAGAGCATCTATCTCCCTGACAAGATTCCCCTTTGCAAGTCCCCCTATGGCCGGGTTACAGCTCATGCGCCCGATTGCATCAAGGCTCTGGGTAATCATCAAAGTGTCAAAACCTTCACGAGAGAGGGCAAGGGCGGCTTCAATGCCCGCATGTCCTCCCCCTATAACTATTGCATCATAATCTCTCATATCATTTTCCCAGACAGAATGAGGAGAAAAGCTCCTCAAGAATATCATCGGATGTGACATCACCGGTGAGCTCCGACAGGCTCTCAAGCGCACCCTGGAAGAAGAGCGCTATGATATCAACACTCATGTTGCGGTTGGCAATTGCATCCTTAAGTGCACATATTGCCTCATCTATCTTCTCTTTCTGTCTCTTACTCTCTATTACAGGAACTCCACTATTGACCGTAGCTTCGCGTGAGAGGAACGCACTTATTGCTCCTATCACCTCTCCGAGTCCCTCTCCTGTCAACGATGAGAAGGAAAGTCCTCCGGATGGGGTTATATCACTCTTAGAGTGCACATATATTGTTCTTTTCCCCTTATTCTCAGGTTCCGTCTCATCTCCATCCAGGACGTAGACGACAAGGTCAGCTTCGTCAATCATCCTCTCCGAGCGGAGGATTCCCTCCCTCTCAATTTCATCACATCCGTCCCTCAGCCCCGCAGTGTCGAAAAGACGCACGGGGATTCCGTCCATCTCGCACTCTGCTTCAAGGTAGTCACGTGTAGTACCGGGAACAGATGAGACTATAGCCCTGTTCTCTTTCAGAAGAGCATTGAAGAGACTTGACTTTCCGGCATTGGTCGCACCTGCAAGAACAACCTTAGCACCCTCTGTATAGAGTCTCTGTGAGCGGTAGGTTGAACTCATGCTCTCAAGTCTGGCAATAATCCTCTCAACCCTCTTATCAGGAAACACCCACTCCTCTATAATCTCATCCTCACCGTAATCCAGCTGAACCTCAAGGGATGCAAGTATGTTTATAAGTTCCTTCTTTATCTCATCTGCTTCTTTTCTTATCGAGCCTGTCAGCCTCGAGATGGCATCCTCACGTCCTCTCTCTCCCTTTGCCTTCACAAGCTCCTCAACGGCCTCAGCTTCCGTGAGATCCATTTTCCCGTGAATGAACGATCGGTACGTAAACTCACCCCTGAGGGCTTTTCTGAAACCTGCTCTTTCCAAAAGAGATGAGATTGCTCTTATAACGGGAAGGGAGCCGTGGGACATTATCTCGAAGGCCTCCTCTGAGGTGTACCCTCTTCCCTTTGAATACTTTATGACAATAACCTCATCTATCTTTCCGCCGTTTTCGTCTTCGATATAACCATGGATGGCACTGTTGGACCTGGCATCCTCCAGTTTTCCTGTAAAAAAGGGGGCAAGCAATGAAAGGCACCCGTTGCCGGACGCTCTGACAACTGCGAGAGCTGACGGAACATAGGCTGTTGCAAGTGCATAGATAGGCTCATCTGTCGTGTATTGAAGCATACTTTGTATTTTAGTCCCAAAGCCCAATCCTAGACAATATAGACCCAAAGTTTTCTTTGGGATAAAATGCACGCATGTTTGATTTTACATACCAGAAAAAGCGAAGCGAACTCTTTTGCAATATAAGACGATATTTTACAGAGAAAGACTATCTTGAGGTGTCAACTCCGACCCTCTCTCCATATCTTATTCCGGAGCCGACAATCAAGGTGTTCTCCACAAGATTCTCAAATGAATTTGTAGGAGAGAGGGAGTTCTTCCTTATCCCTTCACCCGAACTTTATATGAAAGAGATGCTTGCTTCAGGTTCCGGTTCCATCTTCCAGATTTCCCAATGTTTCAGGAACTCCGAACAGCTCGGGGATGTGCACAACCCCGAGTTCACAATGCTTGAATACTACACGGTCGGAGCCGATGATTCCGATTCCATCGCCATCACAATAGACATGCTCAAAAGAACGGCATTACAGAAAATGGAATGGCTTGAGAATGAGCCGCTTATACTTACAATCGAAGAAGCGATGTGGAGATGGGCCAGAGTCGACCTCATGAAAGCACAGGATATCTCCTTCCTGAGAGCAGAAGCGGAGCGTCTCAACCTCTTTGTTCCGGAAAATGAAAGCTGGGAGGATACATTCAATAAAATCTTCATCACATATGTGGAACCCAACTTGCCGAAGGACAGGGAAGTCTATCTCAGGGACTACCCAGGGCAGATTGACTGCCTTGCAAAAGATTATACTGACAGGCCTTACAAAAAAAGATGGGAAATGTACATAGGCGGTACAGAGATAGCAAATTGCTATGATGAAGAGACAGATACAGCCAGGATTAAGTCCTACTACACCAGGGAGCAGAAGAGACTTGAGGATGAGAGAAGAAATACTCACGATGTAATCTCACCTGCCTCACCGCACTTCCCCGACCTGGTGATTCCTTCCTCTTCGGGGGTCGCAATAGGACTCGACAGGCTCCTCATGGTAAACCTGGCCCTGAGGGAGATAGCCCCGCTCCTTGCCTTCCCTATGTGTGATTTATTGGGTGAGTGAACAGTTTACCATGCAACAAATTAACTCTCCTCTTCTTTACACGGAACATAAGTTTCTGCTATTCTGGCGGATAGAAAAACTGTAATTGATATAATTGAGGTAATAAGAATGATTAAAGCAGGACAGATTGAAAAAGGTACAGCTCTCCTCATCAAAGGTCAGCCGTTCCTTTGCATCGAAAGAGAATTCGTAAACCCCGGTAAGGGTTCCGCATTCGTCAGACTCAAGCTCAAGAGCCCGGCAACCGGCCAGACACTCTCAGAGACAATGAAGTCACAGGACAACGCAGAAGATATCACAATCGAAGACAGAACCTTCCAGTATCTCTACAACGATGGGGAAAACTTCTCTTTCATGAATGTCGAGAACTATGAGCAGATTGAAGTTCCAATGAAGAGCTTCCCTGACTATGAGTACATCATGAAGGATGGCGAGACATACCGTCTTACCCTCTGGGAAGACCAGGTTCTCGATATCCAGGTCCCCAGCAAGGTTGTCTACGTGGTAACCGAGACCGAGGATGCAGCACGCGGTGACACAGTCCAGGGAGTCACAAAAGACGCTGTCCTTGAGACAGGTCTCAAGATCAGAGTTCCAGGCTTCATCAAGCAAGGCGAAAAGGTCAGAGTCAACACCGAGACCAAGGAATACCTTGAAAGAGTCAACGACTGAGCATAGAGCCTCCTTAGCGGAGGCTTATTTTTTGGAAGATGATAAATGATAGTTTCGTTCTCGCTATCACCGTCCGGTCAAGGTTGAGTACGGCATAGAAACAGGTTCAGAGACAATCGGCCTCACAGCGAGAGTTCTCAGGGCTCCGCATCGTCTAAATGGTATAGGTTGCACGCGAGGAAATATCACAAGAAGAGAAATACTCATTTTCAAGCGGTATCCATTGCTTTCTGAACATGTCAATCTTCTCGGGAGAGCGTAGTGTGAGCCACCTTATCTGCTCCTCTTTTGATACGGAGAGAAGGATTGAAATATCCCAATAGGGTTCAAACTTAGGATGGAGGGCATAACTTCCCTCTACTATTACAAGTCCGGGCAGAGACACATACACCTCCCCTTTGTATGATAAAGATGCACATGAAAATTTTCGGTAGCTAAATGCCTTCCCTTCTTTGAGTGGCCAGATTACCTCATCAATGAATCTCTCATAGTGCACATTTCCGCCTTTCTCAAGAAAGCGGTCCCGTGTTCTGAGTTCCGGAGGAAGGAAGAAGTCATCCATGCTGATGATGGAGAAATCAATCTTATCCTTTAAATCATTTACAAGAGTCGTCTTTCCCGAAGCACACGGTCCGTCGATTGTAATAATTCCGGGCTTCTTCTCTTCAATAATCTTCAGAACAAAATCAACTCTGTCCTCTCTGCCTTCTATTCTCATACAAGGATAATAAAATAAAGCTATGAAAAAATCCTATATCTGAAATAGAATATAGATGCCATGAGAAAAGAAAAAACACGTTTTCACAGATTCATTACATATATCTACCTGCCGCTCGTCATTGCCCTAAATATATACATAGCAATCGGCAATGTCTTCCCCCTCAGAAGAGCTGACCTTATCTCCCTTGAGACAATTGCCCTGCTCCTTCCATATTTCACGGTAATTCTCTATACACTGTCACTTGTCGGGCTTCTGGGACTCTCAAAGTTCGGCAGAGGCATGATCCTCTTCTCCACAATCTTCAGAGCTGTCCTTGAGTTGCCACTGATTGCGGGTGAACTTGCTTCAGGAGGAATAAGAACAGCATTCTGTTATGCTGTAAATGTTGCGGTGAACATTGTCATTTTCATCTACTACAGAAAGAACAATGTCCTCTTCAACAAAGAGACACTTACACAGGAAAAGGTAGAGACCATAGAAGAGGAAGAGAAGGAAGAGAACCCCGAAGAGCCCCTCACATTCAGACCGGTCGGGAGAGATTTCTCCCTCCAGGGACTCATTAAGAAGATAAAGTTTATCTATGATGCAGAAAAGAATCCAGATACTGTGAAACTTCTCGATTATACCCTCGATATTTTCGCTGAGAGAACCGTCATCGAGATGACAATAGAGAACACATCCGGGAATGTATATACCACATCTACCTGGATGCTGAATAACATTCCATTCACTTCCAATGTCCTTATCTCTGACGGAAAGACAATAATCACCATCGAAGCCAACAGAGTGCTGGAGAGTCTCTCTATTGAGAAAGTGGACGTCATGTAAGGCTATAAGCTCACATCTCGATATATCGTAAATATTTACACTAACTCCGTATGGAATATCGTCAAATACTCGAGTGAATACAATATTGATGAATACCATGTCATTGAAGCTTTAACCTATGCCAGTGAAATTGTTGAATTGGAGGAAAAGAGACTTGGTAATTCCCTCATAGAACCGCACTCGGATCCACATCTATCTCCAGGTGTACACCGGAAGGCACCTTATATCCATTTACAAGCTTCTTTGTAAAGACAAGCAAACACGATATGCTTTCACTCCTCAAAAGCACATGGTAGCGCCATTGCTGTGCCTGCTTTTCTATTAGACACGGGGATGCAGAGAAGATTTCAATGTCATCAAAAGAGGAGGAAAGGGCGATAGCCTCCCTCTCAAGAGTCTCTGCACTCTCTCTTGCCTTAGTCTCATTCTTACTCCTGAGAGTCAGGTTCACAAGCCTTGTGAAAGGCGGGAATCTTGTCTCACGCCGCTCAGAGAGTTCCCCGTCATAGAACTCCTCAACTCTGTTCTCGGCAACTTTTGTAATGGCTCCCGCACTTGGCTGTCTTGTCTGTATGATCACAAGACCGTCATCATGATAGCGGCCCGCCCTTCCTGCAACCTGGTATAAAAGGTCGAATGTCCTCTCTCCTGCCCTGAAGTCGGGAAGGGCGAGTGTGCTGTCTGCATTGATTATCCCGACAAGCGAAACAAGCGGGAAGTTAAGCCCCTTTGCTATCATCTGAGTTCCCAGGAGAATGTCTATCTTCCCCTGTCTGAAATCTGAGAGAATTTCCCCCGTCCTGTCCTTGTCACCTTTGGCTGTATCGGTATCGAGCCTCTCTATACGACTAGAAGGAAAGAGCTGTCTCACTTCCTCCTCTGCCATCTCTGTACCGAACCCTGACGGATAAAGCTCTGTCGAGCCACACTCCGGGCAGCTGCGTATAAGAGGGGTGGAATACCCACATGTATGGCACATCAGCTTCCTGTCCCTTTTATGGTAGGTCAGGGAGACAGAACAATTGGGGCACTGTATAACATGACCGCAACTACGACAAACATAACCATATGAGAAACCGCGCCTGTTGAGAAAGAGAATGACTCCTCTCTTATTATCGAGCGCTTTTCTTATCTCCTTCTCGAGTACGGGGCTGATATTTCTACTCTCTCCTGCCATATCGAGAATGGAGACGCGGGGAAACTGCCCCTCTCCTATTCTGTTTTTCATGACTATCGTTGTCAGTTTCTGGCTCCTCATCAGCTTCCATGCTTCAAGAGACGGGGTTGCAGAACCCATTATAAGCTCCGCCCCGCACTTCTGTGCCCTGTATTGTGCCACCTGCCTTGCATGGTAACGTGGTGCAGAGCCCGACTTGTATGCCCCTTCATGCTCCTCATCAATGATTATGAGCCCCAGGTTCTTGAACGGTGCAAAGACGCTACTTCGTGCACCTATCACTATGTCAACTTCCCCATTCATTATCCTCAGCCATTGTTTAAGACGCTGGGAGGGAGTCAATGAGGAATGCAGGATGGCAACACGCCCGGCAAAGCGCGAGTAGACCTCCCCGCTTATTTGATGAGTAAGAGTAATTTCGGGGACAAGATACAATACCTGTTTTCCTTCGGCTATCTTATCCTCGGCACGCCTGAGATAGACTTCACTCTTACCCGATCCGGTTATTCCGAAAATATAGTAGATTCCCTTGTCCTTTGTTCTGAGAGTCTCAAGTGCCCTCTCCTGTTCATCTGTCAGCTTCTCAACACGAGAAAAGGATGAGAGAGTTGAGAAGGGAGCGTATTCGCTCTCCTTCCTTCCGGAGGGAATCATTCCGGAGAGATTGACACCGATAGGAGAGAGGTACATATCACGCATCCAGGCGGCTGTGTCGAGATTGTCCTGGTTGAAGACAGGAGTTTTGTCTATCACACGCTTCAATTCCTTTATGGAGTAATCGGCATCTTCCAGAGTATCTTTCTCTTTTATGACAAAACCTGTCTTCTCTCCCTTTCCGAACGGGACAACAACCCTCCTTCCGAAAAGAGACTCACTCTCCATCCCTTCCGGGACAGAATACGTGAAACTCATATCGAACGGAACGGCAAGGACAACATCAACCCACTTCACGCTTTCTGCTCTCCACTCATGCTTTCCCTTATGTACTTCAGGTCCTCCCAGATAGGCACCCTGAGGTTTCTGTCCCTGACAAGTTCAAGGGGGGTATAGGTTGTGAATGTCTTTATTCCGTTTATTTTGTATGTATGAAGCCTGATTGAATCAAAAGTCCCGGTTCTTCTCAGCATATATGATGCCGTATCCTTTCCAAGAAGTACGATTGCCTTCGGCTTCAGTCTCCTCATCTCCTCTCTGAGGTAGTCCTTGCACGTGTCGGCTATCTGTGGTGAGAAATTCCTCACCGGGCACTTGATAAGTGATGTAAGTGCCACATTCCTGAGTTCAAGCCCGATAGCCTTAATCCATTTGGTAAAATAATCGAAGGAAGCGGAAGATAGCATTGTCACACCCTCCGGAGACGGAAGAACAAACAGAAGAACCGGCTCAGGAGAGAGAAGAGGCTCTGCATAGACAGTGCGTGAGAAGCATCCTTCACACCTGTGGCATGATGAAATGTCATCGGGGATATCCTCATGTAGCTTTATTTCATAGTCATAGATTCCGCTGTACTCCCTCAATCTGTCGCCATTGATGGAGGCCGCTGCCTCATCAAGAAGGGAGAAAAAATACTCTTCAGTCACTCTCTCGTCCATCACCAATCTCCTCAAACCACCTGTATTCATCCTCATCATAGCTGATTCTGGCAAGATACAGACCCTCAGGAGGATATGTTTTGAGTGCATTTTCACGCTTTCTGCTCTCAAGTCTCTCTCTGAAGGCACTAACACTTTCATCCATCAGGGCTGCTTCCACCATCGTTCCCACCATACTTCTCACTTGATGATAGAGAAAGGCATTGCCAACTACCATGTACTTCAGAAACGGCCGGCCGTAGCTGTCTCTTTCCTCACTCCATACGGATGTATATATATCTCTCCATTTGGACGGACATATATCCCGGCTTGAACAGAAAGAAGTGAAATCATGAGTGCCCTCGAGTGTCTTTGCATAGGCATTGAGCAATACCAGATCAGGAAGTCTTCTCACACCCGTCATCCGCTTCTCGTCAAACGGGAGCATGTCACTGAATGCCTTTATCAAATACCAATATTCACGGGCGGACGCTGTAAACCGTGCGTGGAAAACCCCCTCACTTTCCTCTGACGAGAGAATTCTCACCGACTTCGGAAGCCTTGTGTTGAGTATGATTCTGTACTTGTCGGGACTGAGTGGACTTACAGTGTCGAAATGAGCAACCTGTCCGAGTGCATGAACCCCGCTGTCGGTACGTCCTGAGCCGGCAAGAGCGACATCCTCCCCAAGAAGGCTCTTCAATTCATCCTCTATGACAGCCTGTACAGACACATCATTATCCTGTCTCTGCCATCCATGATAGCAGGAGCCGTCATAGCTTATTGTCAATTTTATCCGTCTCTTTCCCTCCGGCATCTCGACAGAGGGCCTGTTCCAGTCTTTTCTACTCATTCTCTATTAAAACAAATGCGACCGAATAGTCACCATCATGTGAGAGCGAGAGCTGTACATTATCCTTCCTCTCCCCACGCACCACAAAATACGGCCCACCGCTTTCGTTTTCTCTCACATCGATATCTTTCGGTGAAATCCCCCTAAAGCCGGTTCCGAGTGCCTTCACATATGCTTCCTTCGCGGCAAAGCGGGAAGAGAGGTACTCTCCTCTTTTCATCCGCTTTCCAGCTTCCTCAAGCTCATGAGGAGTGAAAATCCTTTCCTCGACATTCCTTGAAAGATTTGAAAAACGGGAAACTTTGGCTATATCAGTACCAATGGTTATCATTATTCTGTTTTACTTTCAAATAAAATTCTGATTGTAAGAGGTGAAGATGACACAGTCAGAGAGTTATCGGAGAAAATATCCCTGTCATACTCAAGAATGACATTACGTCTGCTTATTCCCTCACCGCTCACATCCGAGAAATCAACAGAAGCGGTAATGAGCGAAGGGTCAACAAGGTATATGATGCTGTCATCACCTGTTATGACAACGTCCACAGAGTCCGGGACAAGGGAAGATGCCACATATTGGCTGTCCTCGGCGAACTTCACCGTCAGGGGGATTGTCACAACTCTGTCTGTGGCATTCAGGAATCTTACAGAGATCACAATCATCAAGGCACATATGAATGACAGGATTTTGACGACCCAGTTGCCGAAGACTGCGGATGCGAATTTATTCTGTGACTGCATTGTCATCATCCTCCCTGCTCTCTACTTTGATGTTTTGCGGAATGACATCCTTGTCTGCCAGGAGCAGCAGGAGCATTTCCTTTACGACTTCGGTATCGAGGTTGTAGTAAATATTTGCGTTGTAAGCCAGGGAAATGGCACCGGTCTCCTCACTGACTATCAGAACTATAGCATCACTCTCCTCACTCAATCCCAGAGCCGCACGGTGTCTCGTTCCGAATGTATCCTTGATTGATGTTTGCTTGCTAAGCGGAAGATAGCATGCCGCATAAGTACACTTGCTGCCCTGAATCACACATGCACCGTCATGAAGCGGTGTGTCATGGTCAAAGATCGTAAGGATGAGATTGGCGGAAAGATCCGCGTTTATTCTTGTCCCCGTTTCGTAGATATTCTTCAAATCAGTATGGCGTGGGAAGACAATCAGCGCTCCCCTCTTTTTCTCTACGAGGTTCGTACATGCATTGAGAATACTGTCAAGCTGGCTAGCCGAGGTTGTTGAAGAACGGAAGAGGGAACGCCGTGATGTTCCTGTGAAGACACGTCTGAGCTCAGGAGTGTAGAAAACTACAAGAGCCATCAGAATCGGTATAATCAGCTTCTTCATTATCTTGAGTATGACTGTAAGCCCGAATATGTATGAGAAGCCGTAGACGATGACAAGTGTCACGAAAATCGACCCGAGTTCCCTTGCCCTTGTCTCCGCAACAGCTGTGTAGAACTTGTAAATCACATAGGTCAAGATAATTGTTTCTGCAAGCAGCCTCACATAATCTGCAAGAGTAAGGCTATAAAACAAATCAAACATCAATTATTCCTCATCAGTCTGCACCCAGTTGAGTGTGCGGCTTACCGCCTTCTTCCAGAATCCTACCTTTTTTTGCCGCTCCTTGTCATCCATTGTAGGCGTCCATCTTGTCTGTTCCTTCCAGTATGACCGGAGAGAATCGGTATCCTTCCAGACACCTGCAGTCAGCCCGGCTGCATATGCTGCACCCAATGCTGTAGTCTCGGCTATGACAGGTCTTATAACAGGCTTGGAAAGGATATCACTCTGGAAGGCCATGAGTGGCCACGAGTTTGTCATGCCCCCGTCAACCTTTAAGGACGATATCGGAACCCCGCTGTCCTTCTCCATTGCCGAGAAGATATCATAGGCCTGGAATGCAGTCGCTTCAAGGACAGCACGGCATATGTGCTCACGGGATGCGTATCCGGTGAGGCCGGCTATCACACCACGGGCATCACTTCTCCAATATGGAGCGAAGAGCCCCGCAAAGGCTGGAACTATATATACTCCTCCACAGTCCTGGACGGAAAGAGCAAGCTCGTCAAGCTCTTTTGCGGACGACACCATCTTCAGGTTGTCCCTAACCCATTGCACAAGGGAGCCCGCAACTGCAACGGAACCTTCTAGCGCATAGACGGGTTTCTTTCCCTCGATGCGGTATCCGACAGTTGTCAATAGTCCGCTCTCCGAGTAGCATATCTCCTCCCCGACATTTTGTAGCATGAAGCATCCGGTCCCGTATGTACACTTGCTGCTTCCTTTGTCAAAACAGGCCTGACCGAAGAGAGCTGCCATCTGGTCCCCGAGTATTCCACATACCGGAACAGCTGCCTTGAACGGCCCATCCGGATCTGTATAGCCGTAAATAACACCGGAAGAGGACACTATTTCAGGAAGAGATTCCTTCTTTACTCCAAAGAGTGAGAGCATCTCATCATCCCACTTGAGGGATGCAATATTCATCAGCATGTACCTTGAGGCATTCGTGACGTCTGTCACAAGTGCCCTGCCGCCGGTAAGGCGGTATGTCATGTATGTGTCTATAGTACCGAAGACAAGCCGTCCCCTCTCTATATTCTTCTCCACAGCCGGCACATTATCTATAAGCCAGCGTATTTTCGAGGCAGAGAAATAAGGGGAATAAAGAAGACCTGTCTTCTGCCTTATATATTCTTCGCTCACTTCTTTTGAAAGTACATCGTCGATGAACTGGGCACCCCTGAGATCCTGCCAGACAATTGCATTGTGGTAGCTCTTTCCAGTCTCCCTGTCAAAGGCTATGACAGTCTCACGCTGGTTGGTTATACCGACAGCCGAGATATCCTCACCCTGAAGTCCTGCCTTCTCAAGGGCATCTGTTATGACAAAGCATGTGTTATTCCAGATTTCCTCAGGGTTATGCTCAACCCAACCCGGACGCGGGAATATCTGGCGGTGTTCCTTCTGGCTTGTAGCCACAATGTTATTCTTCTCATCAAATATGATGAATCGTGTGCTTGTAGTTCCCTGGTCTAATGCTCCTATGTACTTCATGTGGACCTCCAGGAAGCATTGTACTACGGTTTTCTTCTCATTTGTTGGTAAAAGGTAATTTTATTTTCCTGAACTCCCGGCTGCTCTCCCTGACGGTCCTTGCTGATGAAATTACAGTAAGGTTTCCCTTCTCCATGAGGTGGAGGGCATCTTCTCTCACTTTCTCAAGGTCTTCTGTCGTCACAGAGAGCATACCGTCCCTCATGTCCCACCTCATGGCATCTGTTATGCCATAAAGATAACGCCTCAGATCAGTAAGTCCCATACTCTGCGGGCCTGCAGGCTTCACTTCCCTTGAGAGCACCCGCAGTTTTGCGTCAGAAAGCTTCCCGGCAGTGAACGTCTCGCTTCTTACGGCACTATAGAAATCGAGAACTGAATCATTGAGCCTCGGGTCCCTGTATGTATAGAAGAATGCTGTATTCTCATTGATGTCGAGGGAAGCTCCGGAGCCGTATGCGCCTCCTTTCTCTCTTTCAAGTGACCAGAGAGAGGAACGTGATACAATCGAAAATAGCATCCTTAAGGGGCTTATGGCCCGGTCTGGTGGCACTGGAGTGCGAAAAGCAAGGGCGGTATAATTGACTGGAGTCGAGAACGTGTATGCCGTTTCCTTTCCGTCATCCGGAATCTCTCTGAGGTATTTCCTCTTCCCTTCCCCTGAAGGAAGATGAGAGATGAAGGCCTCTGTTGCTTCAAGTATTTTCTTCTCATCCTTCTCTTCACATACTACGTGGAAAGTAAGCCTCTCCTTTCTGAATGCCCGGCTTGCTACTTCTCTTATTTTCTCTCCTGTCTTTGACATGTCGTTCGATAGAAGCCTCACGACCCAGAGCCAGAAGGAAAGTCCCTGTGTCTTCTCAGCTACATACAATGCAGGTGAGAGTGTGCGTGATGCACTCGAAAGTGCAAATAGATGTGCCTGCCCTGCAAGAGATGACTCGTAGTCACTCTGTATATCTCTAAGGGTAGCATTCACTCTCTCCGGGGAGGAAAAATCCCCCTCAGTGAGAAGTTTCAAAATCAACTCAAGACTCTCCCTGTAGTGCTCCTTCAGACTCTTGAACCTTAGTAGTATGTAATCCTTCTCCTCGCCCGAACAGGTTGTTCCGGACTCAAAAAGAGATGAGAAGGCACCCGTAACGAATTTGAGGGATGTGAGAAACTCCGAGTACGTCATTGAGCCGACATTTGTCATTGTCAGCATCCTCACAAGAAGGGATACATACTCAAGCTCATCTGTAGTAAAATCCGAGGTGTCGAATACAAAGTCAGCATAGACGATGCCATTGGTTGGGAGAGTAGAGACCAGAATCCCGTTCTCGTTTCGACGGGGGATTGTCCTGTTTTCAACAATGATATCCTCAGGCGTGAGACGAGGAAGTGTATCGAGAGCCTCATCTGAGTCCTCCTTTTCCTCCGCAATAAGGAAAAAACGCTCCTCATCCTCATCATAGCTGTATTTCCTGAGGTTCTCCTCAATTATTCTCTCTTTCTCCCTTATATTATTCTCATCCATTACTACAACGGAGAGGAGACGGTGTGGATTATTGATGAGATTGTCTTCAATCCAATGCTCGAAGAATCCTGTATCCTCTTCAAGTTTTCTCCTGATGAACTCTATCTCGCTCCTGGTTGAAAGCATGCTGCCGGGATTCCTTCCGAATGCCCAGCCCTTATCTATCCTGGAGAAGAAGAGTCTGTAGCCATTCGGTGTTCCCTCCTTTATCTCCTGGAGCCGGAACTCCATTCTCCTGAGAGAAGCCTCAAGAAGAGTCCTATCAAGCCCCGCATTCACGATTTTTCTGAGGCTTTCGAGAATTACCATCTCTCCCTTCCGGGCATCCTCCTCTTTTGCTCCAGTGAATCCTACAGAGAAAGTTAGGGATTCGAACGAATCATTTATCCCGCCTTCATCCGAAATGTCACGGCCGACTGAGGAGTCGATTATCGCCTTGTAGAGTGGGCAGCCCGGATTTCCCAGAAGCATATCGACAACAAGGGAGGAAACAGTGCCAAGCATCGGATCTGAGGATGGCCCGAGAACCCATGAAACGGTGATTGAAGCTCCCTCCTCACCCTCCTCTGCATCACTTGTTGCACGCACAAAACGAGGCTCATCCCACTTCATTGGAGGAAGAGGACGCTCTATCCTCTTTCCGGGCTCACGCTTTGAAAGGTATACACTATCAAGGAATTCAAGCTTCTCTATGATATCGAGTTCACCATAAAGAAAGAGCGACATATTTGCCGGGACATAGTATTTTCTGTAGGTTTCAATGAATTTCTCATATGTGAGAGAAGGAATATCACGTGGATCTCCTCCCGATTCAAAGGTATATGTTGATCCCGAATCAAAAAGGAACCTGTTGGCTGTATTGAACACCACACTTGCATGATTTGAGACATCACCTCCCATCTCGGAGTAGACAACTCCCTCAAAGCCGTTCTTAGTGCGTCTTATCCCCTCCTGCATGAATGACTCCTTCCTCAGAAGCGGGTCGAAGACAGCATCCGTGTACACATTGAATATGTTATCGAAATCCTTCTTCACAGGACTTGCTGCAGGAAAATATGTCCTGTCAGGACCTGTCATGGCATTGAGAAATGTATTAACACTGCCACGGTCTATCCCCATGAACGGGTCCCTCACCGGGTATCGTTTGCTACCGGTGAGAACTGTGTGCTCAAGTATATGAAAAACACCCGTGTTGTCGAAAGCGGGAGTGAAAACATTATATGAAAAGAAGCATTCCTTATCGGGAGTAGAGAAAAAATAAACTTCAAAGCCCGTCCTGTCATGTCTGAAAAGATACCCTTTTCCGTTGTAGTCAGGGCATTCTGTCACATCAAGAAGCGTGAATGAAGAGTAACTCTTACCTGCTGTCAACTTTGTATCCATTCCCCGATTATATGAAAAAAACGGCTCTTCTCCAATAAATGGAAATATATTATCCTTCCGGTATGTTATACATAGGTCCGCATGTTTCAATAGCAGAGTCAATAGCACTCTCTGTAGAGAGAGCACACTCACTCGGTGCAACAGGCTTCGCACTCTTCTCAAAAAATCAAAGGATGTGGAAAAGCCCTGCCCTTAAGGATGATGAGATAGCCTCGTTCAAACACAATATGGAATCTTACGGCTATTGCCCGCAATGCGTACTTCCACATGCTGGTTACCTCATAAATCCCGCCTCTCCGGATCCTGAGCTGTGGAATAAGTCCCTCGCCCTTTTTCTGGACGAAGTGAAGAGACTCACACTCCTGGGTCTGGACTCAATCAACATTCATCCCGGGGCATACAAAGAGGGAGAGAGAAATGAAGGCATAGTGAGAAGTGCAAGGATGGTTGAGGCGGTAATTGAGAGTTTTCCGGACTTTAGCATCTCAATTGAAAATACTGCGGGAGCCGGAACGATAATCGGCTCGACCTTCGAGGAACTCGAGGCGCTTCTGGAGGCAATCCCACATAATGAGAAAGTGGGATTCACTCTCGACACAGCCCACCTTTACGGAGCAGGTTATGACGTGAAGAATGACATAAACGGTATCCTTGACAAATTCCTCTCCATTTTCGGTAAGGATAAACTCTATGGAATGCATCTTAATGACTCCAAAGTCCCTCTCGCATCCAACAAAGACAGACATGACAATATAGGTAAAGGTCTTATTGGAGAAGAGGCATTCATCGAAATAGTGAAGAGACCCGAGGTCCAGAATATACCCCTCATCCTCGAGACTCCTGACAGCAATCTCTGGGAAAGTGAAATAAAGGAACTTCTGAATGTTCAATAATGACAGAAAATATCTGGTTCTGGGGCACAGAGGAGCTCCACTTGAAGAGATAGAGAATACCGTCCCATCATTCATGAAGGCCATAGAGAATGGTGCTGACGGAGTTGAGCTTGATGTGAGAGCGACATCTGACCACGTTCTGGTCGTTTCACATGACAACTCCTTAAGACGTGTCTACGGCTCGGAGCTGACTGTTGAATCCTCAACCTATGCGGAAATAAAGAAAGTCGCCCCGCAGATTGCGACACTCAAGGAAGTGTTTGATGCTCTCGGCCCCGTCTACTATGACATAGAGATCAAGGCTGACCAGCCCGTCGACTACAAGAGGGAAAACGTCACACTACTTGTGAAGGAACTTGAAAAAAGAAGCGACCTGGGGGCCAAGATCATGGTTTCGTCCTTCAATCCGCTCGCAATGCGCCACTTTGCCTCTCTTACAGATAGCCGCTTCGAGATGGCAATAATCTATGACGGAGCACCGACGACGCTTCCATTCTTCATGAGACACGGAGAAGGAAGGTTTTTCTTCAAATGTACATTTCTCAAGCCCAAGTGGGATATCGCAACAGAGGAGAAAAGTAGAAAGAAGAAGTATGAGGTCTGCCCATGGACAGTCGACACAGAGGAAACACTTTCACAGATGGTGAAACTTGAACCGCCCTTCATCATAACAAATGACCCGGGAAGGATCGTCAGAATTCTCCGAGAACAAGGCCGCAGGTAATCCTGATCTGGTTCTCCAGAGCCTTGTCATCATCAGTGCTCTCACCTTCATTGGCAGTGGCATATTGCATGCTGAGATACTCTTCCATTGAACCGTTCAGGCTATCAATCTTGATTACCTTACCCTCTGTCTTTGTGTACCAGACACCAAGATTTTCAACCCTGTCCACAATACCGATTCTGATAAGATATATGACTTCTGTTCCGCTGTAATTTTCATTGAGGAATTCAAGAGCTTCCTCCTCATCCTCGCCCTCCGCCTCAACAAGAGTAACACTTTCCAGGCCGAGACTTTCCGTCATGCTTTTGAGTATATTCTTTGCGAAAGAGATATCGACCCGGCTCCCGTCATACCCGCTGAGCGCCATTGCTATGACAGTTTCTCCCTGACTGTATGCCTCTCTCTCCCCATACGTGATGGAGTAGCTCATTTCATTTATGAGTGCCCGCACAGAGTTCAGCAGATCCGTCCCCGCCTTCCTGTCTATCCTCGTCATGATATCCTCATCGACATCTACAGTGACAGTCATAGTGCCTTTTTTCAATGAATAGGCATTCGTTTTATTGACTTTAATGATTCCGTTCTCATCTGATCGGGCTATATATGAAAGGTAGAGCACATTGCCTTCAGGATCAAGGGAGGGATAAATGACCCTGACTGCCGCATTCTCGACAGCGGGGTGCATTATCCCCTTATCCCTGTAGATTCTGTAGCCTGGAAGACCATCTGTTTTTCTCCCGTTTCCTGCACTTTCAAACCTGATTGCAGAAAGATATTTCTCAACCCTTGAGACAAGAACCTCTGAAGTATAATCAGGATTACTTATTTTCCCCTCAAGGGAGATTTCTACTGCCTCAAGCAGGCTGTTGACAGCATCTACGTCCTCATTGTCCTTATAGTATTCAAGAGCCTCATTGACTTTTGTCCCGATACGGCTTTCCCTCTCCAGCATCAGGGTGTACTCCCGGCTCCTCGCCTCACTGAGCCTTGCACTATTCGAAGCTGTGAGAATATAACAATGCCAGAGGCCGTCATCATCCTTCATTGAATATTCATCAGAAATGACAGTAGAGAATTCATCAATCCGTTTTGTCGTGTAGAGTTTGGTAAAATAACTGCCCTTTGAGTCAAGGTCGACCTCTTCGCCGAGTCTGTTTATGACATCCATAACGGCACCGGCCCTTGCCTCCTCCTCTGTTGCCCCCTCACCCGAGCCTACAAACACAGTGGAGAGTGCCATTTCGGGCGGATCAGTTATCCAGGAAGGAGCGTTCTTTCCTAAATAGCTTACTGTTGAACAGGAAGAAAGAAGGACAACGAGAAAGAACAGCATTGCCTTTCTCATAGTTTTCCTCCGAATGACAGTGAGAGATAATTCACCCTGCCGTAATTGACAAATCCCACAGAAAGACTGAATACCCTGTTGAACATATATGTGCAATCAAGGCCGTATTGGGCAGCATAGGACAACTTATACCTGTATTCGGCCCCAAGAGAGAATTCACCCGAGAATGTAAAGTTCCTGATAACCGGTATATCGGACCAGACAGAGGCAAGATTAAACTCTGCTCTCAGTCCAAGAAGTGCATAGTAGAAATTCAAACCCGAATATCTGACAAGAGCAAATCTAGCAAATGGAATGAGCGGGTATATAAGAGAGGAGCAATCAAACGAAAGGGAACCGCCATAAGAAGTAAAGCTTAAATTGGAAAAGAGTTTCAAAGAGAGCGAGAAATCGTTGATTCTCTCCAGTCTCATTCCCGGAAGAGGGGATGAGAGATAATATGGCCTAAAGGCCACAGCCCCATCATAAACATTTTCAACTCTCAATAACCCCTCGGTCTTTCCCGATGTACCGGCTATCCTGTAATTCTGTCCCCGCCTGGCTCCCACCAGAGAGATGGATGAGAATGAGTCCTTATAGATGTAGTCAAGAACAGGCCCTTCCTCAAAAAGATTTTCCTCATAGAAGAAAAGGGAGTCTATCTCTTTATCAAGATTTTCATAGAGAGTCTCGATCCTGACTGATTTATCACAAAAGGAAACAGTAAGAGAGACAGTGTTATCGACCTCTGTAATGTCAGAATAAACAATATCAAGTTCCTCTCTGTCCCCGACAGCCTCACGGGTATACTTTTCTATCCTAGCACGCAAATCATCACTCACGTCAGAAGAGAATGAAACAGTAGCAAAAAGGGAAAATGAAAGGATGAAAATGGAAATAAAGGCAATTAGTTTCTTCACTGTCCTATTTTTCACTCCAATATTCGACAATTCCGAGACAGAGGTTGGTGCTTCTTGTCATTGCATCAACACATATCCATTCACTGTTGGAATGGAGATTGTGGCCTCCCGTGAAGAGATTGGGACATGCCACACCGGTCTCTGCCAGTCTCGCACCGTCCGTGCCTCCTCTTATAATCTGCTTTTCAAGAGGAAGACCAAGTTTTCCGGCTGCATTGAAAACAGCATCTGTTGCATCAGGATTATTTCTGTTGGCCTCTGCCATGTTCCTGTAACTTACCTTTGACACTATATCGACAGAGCTACCGTAGAGAGAGGCGACAGTACGCGCAATATCTTCAATATTTCTGATCTTCTTTTCAAACTTCTCCACATCGAAGTCCCTGATATACACCTGGAGTCTGGCTTGAGCAGCCGTACCGTTGAATACCAGCGGACAGTAGTAGCCGTAGCGGCCGTCAGTTGCCTCCGGGCTCTCAGATTGTGGCAGAGCGGAGATTATCTTTGCCCCGACAGTTACGGCATTTACAAGTCTTCCCCTTGCATCCCCGAGATGTATTGAATAGCCGTGTATGTCGATTGTGACTGTAGCAGCATTGAAGCATTCTGTCTCAAGTTCTCCTTCGGGTCCCCCGTCAACCGTATAGCAACATGTACTCTTGAGTCTGTCGTATGGGAACCTGTCCATACCACAGCCGGTCTCCTCATCTGGGGTGAAATACACTTCGATATTGGGACGCTTGACCTCAGGATGGGCAACAAGATAGAAAAGCATCTCCATGATGATAGCAACTCCCGCCTTGTCATCCGAACCGAGAAGAGTAGTACCGTCACTTGTGATAATTTCACATCCTTTATAAAGGAGAAGATCCTTATCCAGGGCAGGATCGAGGACAGTCCCGCCGGAGAGGACAATCTTCTCTCCGTCATAGTTCGGCCACACTCTGGCCTTCACTCCGTTTCCCGCTGTGTCGTCAGCAGTGTCCACATGAGCCATGAAGCCGATAGTTTTGTCTCCGCTGTTCCCCTTCAGCTTTCCCATGACGACCTTCTCTTCCCCGTAGTAGGTTTCTAGCCCCATTTCCTCCAATTCTTTCTTTAGAGCAAGAAGCAGGACCTCCTGGCCGGGGGTCGAAGGTCGTACAGACGGTGCTCTTTCTCCGTCGGACATAGTATCGAATGCTGTATACCTGATAAAACGATTCTTGAGGGACTCATTGAAATCTATCATCTTCACTTCCTTATCAAAAGCTGCCGGGAGAGGGTGTGAACTCTTAACCCGTCAGACGTTCACTGGTTCAGTATACCCAACAAGCGGCAGCATTGAAAACAATTGAATCAGACTTTCCAGTTATAATTCTTTAGAATTTTCTTTGTACTGTCTGTTATGTGATAGATGGCGAATACAGCCAGAATCAGGGCACCCGGAACTGCTGTCGTACTTGAAATTGCAGCCTGCGTGGAAATCACACTCTGTGCAAGCGCCCATGCAGCGACAGGCTCACTGGTAATGTTATTAAGCCACTCCTCAACGGCCTTCTCATCCTGCTGTATATCTTTGTCGGTCCACTCAATGATTGTAATCAAAGTTGATGCAACAATACCTGCAGCAATTGAGATTGCAGTTGCGGCAGATACCTTTCCCCAGAACATCACCTTAGGGATGATTGCATAGACAATTGCGGCAGTGAGAAGAACCACGGATTTCACGGTAAGGGACCTTAATTCATCATAGAATTGCTCTTTCTCGGAAGGGCTGAGTGCTCTTGAGCACCTCTTCCCGACCTCTTCGAAATGCTCTTCGATTTCCCTGGCCTTCAGTCTGAGATCGTCCATCTCAGCTTCATCCAGGAAACATTCTGCTGCGTTGATTACTTCATCAGGGTCCGTTGCATAACTTGTCTGATAAAGAAAATTAAGATAATCGTTGCCGTTGTCATACTCAGATATCTTCCGGGTTATCTCCTCTCCGGAGAGAGTTCCATATGATGCGACCTCCTGGTCGGTGTATTCACCATTCTCAACAAGTATTCCTCTAACCTCCTCGTAGTACTCGCTGATCATCCTCGCACTCTCACTCATGAGAACACTTTCCTTCACCTTCTTCTCTGACACAAGAGATGGTGAACAGGACGAAAAGAGCATTAAACACACTAATGCCCAACCGATAAATTTGTTAAACAGAGCTGTTTTTCTCGTCATTCTTTCCTCCTAACAAAACTCCTATATGAACACTTAACCGTGATTCACCAAATTGAGGGATAATCCTAATGCGTTCTTCCTTCGTGTCCTCTGCACTTAATGATGAACGGACTGTGTACATCGGCCTGAGATACACCGGCCCGAAGACAAACTCCCAACCCACCGAACCCTCGACAGAGAAAAAGAGTTTCTCACTCGGCGTGTAGATGCCCCACATGTAGCCGACCTTGAAAACCGAAGCCTCGGCAAAAAGCCCCAGGTCCTCAAAAGGCCAGACATCTATGAGAAGACCGGTCTCTACAAGCGAAATATCTTTACTCTTGCTTTTTCCATACCTAACAGGGATTATTAATTGGATTGTTTTAAGTTTAATACCAACTTCAGCATCCACCCTCACTCCATCTGTAAATGTGAAGTCCAGACTTCTGACATCAACGCCGACATTAAGTGGCAAAGCAAAAAGCGAATATGTCGCAAAAATTAATAAAAAAATAGCCATGAATCTTTTCATGACTACATTTTTCCATTTTTTAATGATGAAAAGTGGCTAGAAAAGTGACACTTTTGGGTTATTTACCAGCCGATTGACTCTCTGAATTCTTTTTCCTGTTTTCCTATCGAACGCGAAACGACTTTAATTTTATCATTTTCATCCTTCAGGGAAAGGACAATCCCGTTATGCTTGTCATCAACCTTTTCCATAGAATAGGACTCCAGCTGGCTTACAAAACATGACCATATCGGCGTAATCCCACCAAGATATCCCTTACGCTTATATATGATAATCTCACTCTCTGTCGAGACAAGCGCTCCGCTGATGATTTCCGTCTCACTCTTGTTGATAAGCCCGGCACGGACGAAGAAGAATTTCTCACCGTTTCTTCTTTTTCCGACCATTTTCCTTGTAACGACGTTATTGCATACGTACCATATCCCTGTAAGCGCCACAAGGACGGGGATCATCCATATATGTACCTCTCCCTTGAATGCAGCAAAGTACGAGAAGACACCCACACATATTACCAATATAAATAAAAGAGGATCCTTTTTCATTTTTTCTCCTCTCCTGATAATAGCAGATAGGTTGTCTCTTAACAATGAAGGGTCCTGAAGCCTTCCAATTGTAAAATTTTCTTGATAATTGACTAAAAATCATGACATTTTTCCGAATTTTTCCGTCTTAAAAGTATAAAGACTAATTTCTTGGAGGTTTACATGAAGAAATTGTTCATCATTTTATGCGTACTTCTGACTCTTACGGGTTTCACATCCTGCGAGACAAAAAAAGAGACTGCGACTCTCCGGGTGGAGATGAAGAATTCCCGTAGAACAATCCAACCGGGAGAGGACAACCTCGATATCTACGGATACAAAATCATCACAGTGTCCCCGGACGGGAAGGAGTCAGATCCATATTATACCTACTACTCCTATATCAACCTTGAGGGACTTAACGTAGGCAAGTGGTCCATTAAAGTGTACGGTTTCAACAGCGACAGAAAGGATATCGTTTACGGAGAAGGCGAAATATCACTTATTGCCGGAAAGAACACAATAGCAATATCTCTCAATGAACTTGTGGGAGAAGGGGATCTCTCCGTTCTTCTTGACTGGAGCGAATCCGGGGTAGAGGGTGTAACAACTATTGACACTGTGTTTAAATCCCAGGACGGGAAAGAGATAATTCTATCTCCATCATCCCCGGTCAATTCGCAGAGCACAATAACCCATCTCAATCTCCCCGCAGGATCATATACCCTGCAGGTGTCACTTCTGGACAAGAACGGCAATAAGCTCCTCGGGCTTGCAGAAGCTGTCAGGATATCGAACGGTGCAGTCAGCAGAACAACACTAAAATTCCTGGGAACCACCGATGAGGAGTCAGGCTCCGCAGACATTACAATCTCCGACAAGACATCGGTTCCTGTCGAAGTCAGGATAGTGGGGGTCGAATCCCTCATCGAGGCAAATAAGCCCTTCACTGTCGCAATTTCCGTTCCGTCCGACTCAGCAATAACGGAGAAGTCTCTCAATTCAATCTGGTATCTTGACGGAGAGAAGGTTGGAGAAGGAAACGAATTTACCTTCAAAAATGGTGTAAGTGCAGGAACTCACCGTATAGATGTCACGACAAGCACGGGAGAGGAAGGATCTGTCGGCTCACAGTCCGTACAGTTCCAGGCAGCTGTTTCAACCAATACCGGGGACCCATACCAGAAGATTACAATCCAAAACGGCAGTGATTTCGCCCTCGGCTCAAATACCATCATAAAGATATTGCCAAACAACTACCTGCTTGCTGCAAGCAACCAATACAGGAGGATGCAGCTTATAAGTGTAAGTACAGCCTCTGCCAAGGTCGTGGCAGACTACACATATGATCAGCTGAAAATAGGTGACTATACGGTTGCCGACTTCATAACAAGCGGTTCCGCAAGTGAGCAATACTACTCGGTCATAGTTCTATGCAACAGCACTTCCACATGCAAGGCAGTAAACCTGATGGTGTCAAAAACCCAGATTTCCTATTGTGATGAGGAGACAGATTTCGACAGTGATGGAGGTGCTGACAAGGCGTGCCGTTTTGTCAACATCACCGAGGCCAGAGGTGTATATGTGGCAACAATCGAAAATATCGGAAAGACAAGACTCGGGTACATGTCATTCAATATCCGTCCTGCAGTCGGAAAGATGGTCTGTCGGGTTTTCAGATGTGCCCAGGAGCCGACCATGAACTACGGTTACTCAGGCTTCAAGGCAATGGCCTCCCTTCCGGATACAGGTTTTGTAATCATAACTGCAGGACAGAGGTCAAGAGCGATGGAGTGCTATTACGACAAGCAATACAACTCCTCTTCAATTACCGAATATAATATGTGGAAAAGCTATGATGACTATATGAAGTATTATGACAAGGGGCAGGTAAAGGATGAGTTCCAGGATGCTTATGATTGCGGATTCCTCACAGAGAACGGCATCTTTGCATTCGTACTCTCAAGTGAAGGAATTTACTACTTCAAGCTCGACACAGACTCCATAGATGACTATGAAATCTACTCTGTCGAGAAGACGGAGGAAGAGGGAAGTATCGGAGCGATCACAATGTGTGACGATGTAAGTTTCGGGTACCTCATCGACAACAGCGAGAGGAAACTCTACACTGTGACACCAACCATCAAGGATGATTTCTGTTACCTCGAGAAGGGAACATCCATAGCCCTTGACAGTACCACTTACAATGCACTGGAAGTCTCAGATGACGGTTCTTACCTTGTAGTTTACAACAAGGACAATTGTACAAAGGCAAATATCATCAAAGTAGCCAGATAAAAGCATAGGGCCGGTTCATCCGGCCCTTAGTTATTTATACTAACAAAAATACAACTTCAGAATATAAAAAGAAATAATCTTATAGTCTATTCTACCTGTCTTTTCCACGCATATAAGAAAATAAGTATTGCTGACAAAGTGCCTCATATGGCGAAAAATATGATAACGGGACTCCTGGATAATAAAGATCCAGACACTTACGCATCCACGTGTCAATAGGAAAACCTTCCCTCCTCTGATATCCAAAGATAAGGATACAGGAGGCGACTTTCATCCCTATTCCCTTAATCTCCTGCAGCTTCTCCATAGCTCTGTCAAAAGAGAGTGTCTCCACTTCTTTGAAGATATCCCTCTTCTCAATTGCACTTAATATGAATGGCGCACGGAATCCCACTCCGAGAGCCCTCAGTTCCCCCTCCGTAACGCCATCCAATTCCTCCGGAGACGGGAACGTCCAGAAGCCCTCCTCGACTTTTCTGCCGTAGTTTTCACAGAGCCTGTTATAGAGACCTGTGATGCGTTTTATGTTGTTGTTCTGGGACAGGATGAACGATATGGCAGCAGTCCATTCGTCCTGCTTTAGAATTCTCAATCTGCCGACTTTTTCAACAGCGGCCCTCAACACAGAATCCTTTGCCATGATATCTTCCCGGGCTTTTGTGTAGTCATAATCAAGGTCAAAATAAGAGTGAAGGAATGGGTCGGAGTAAGCATCATCCACACCCCTGATCCTGTAAACCCTTCCATTGAGGGCTGCAGCAAAGACACCACCCTCCTCTTCCCGCCAGCTGAATGTCTGTCCACCAAGCAATATCTCTCTAAGATTTTCTTCCATATCTCAATTGTACCTGCATCTGAGCATTATGGCAAAATGGTCAGAGTAACCGGTTCCCGTCGATTTATCATACTTTACCGGGATCCCGGATGTGTTCTTTGCTTCAGCAGGAGATATTATCCTGAAATCAAGGTACTCAATTCCCTCACCGTCGAAAAAAGCAGATGAAAGAAGGGCATTGTCATAGGAGTACCAGTCCCCGCTGTAATAGTAGGAACCCACCTCAATCGGTGAGGAGTAATCAAGATAGGGAGAGAAAAGGACTCCATTATTAGCTCTTAGCCCATCACCTGTAAGACTTAAGACATAATGCGTATTGCCTTTGCCGTCCCCCATCTCCCCTCCTGTCCTACAATCTGTGTTGAAGTCACCGATGACAATGACATCCTCATCTTGTCTCTCCGCAACAAGAGTTTCTATGAGAGCAAGTTCCTCCGTCCTCGTAGCATCCTCATTAAGCTGACTTTTGAGATGGACGGCGAATATTGTCACCATCTTTCCACCGACAAGCAGATTAATCTCAGCAATCGGTCGGGAGGAGGTGGTTGAATGGAAGCAAAATGACGACGGCTTTATCTTCGATACAAACCCCACAGAGAGAATACCGTCCTCTGCCTGAGCCAAACCATAGTAGAAAAATCCGATATCTTTCAATCCCGCCTCAAGAAGGTCATAGAGTACATCCGGAGACTCTATCTCCTGAAGGATGATGATATCACTCTCGCCTATGTTGGAAGCCATGTACAGAGCCGCATCCTCAACCCGTTTGAGGTATTTCGCCCTCGTATAGCCTGAAGAAGAAGTGAACTCATCATATTCAGTTGAATTATCACAGCCATCAAAGAAACAATAAGCATTCCAGCTGGTGACAGTAAATACCCCGTTTTCTCCGGAGGGGGAACACGAACTTAACAGCAATAAAAGAAGTAGAAAAATAATGCTCATACTTCTTAAACAGAAAATTTCGGGAATATGTCAAAGTTTTCGAAATACCGTGCTATATGCAATATTCCACTATCTTCGCCGTGTGCTTCTTCTCTTTCCTGTCGTAGTTGATTCCGA
>CAVHPV010000015.1:0-38799 GCA_963638045.1 Faecalibacterium sp. CAG:74
GCACATCTCACGAGTTCAATCTTCTCCAATTCAGCTATTGCAGAGGAGACATTGTTGTAATTGAGCTTCTTGCCGTTTATACTACATCATACAAAATACCGGACAGAGGGAACATATCTATGTCATTTGACTTCAAAAAGGAATACAAAGAGTTATACATACCAGGGGTGAAACCCGAGATTGTTATTGTCCCCAAGATGAACTATATCGCAGTACGCGGGCATGGAGACCCGAATGTAGAAGAAGGCGAATACAAAGCATCGATTCCACTACTCTATACTGTCGCGTTTACCATCAAGATGAGTAAGAAGGGAAACCATAGAATCGAAGGATACTTCGATTATGTTGTTCCTCCTCTTGAAGGATTCTGGTGGCAGGATAATACAAAAGGCATGGACTACACGCATAAGGAGAATCTCAATTTTATTTCAGTAATTCGCCTCCCGGATTTTGTCGCCAAGTCCGATTTCGACTGGGCGGTAGAAGAAGCAGCTAGAAAAAAGAAACTTGACTTATCGAAAGTAGAGTTCATGACTTATGACGAAGGGGAATCAGTACAGTGCATGCACATCGGCCAATACGATGATGAGCCGAACACAATAAAAACAATGCACAGCTATGTGAAAAGCCTGGGATATATCATTGATATATCAGATAAGAGAATGCATCATGAAGTCTATCTAAGCGATCCGCGAAGAACTGCTAAGGAAAAGTTGAAGACCGTCATAAGACTTCCGATTAGAAGAAGGAATTCCTCATGATAAATGAGAAAAAAGAAATAAACATCATCCGCTCCTCTGCAGCTGAATATCTTACATTCATTACGGCAACCGGCAAGAATGATGTAAATGCTGTATATTATAATGAAAATGTTTGGCTGACACAGAAAATGATGGGACTTCTATATAATGTAGAAACAAACACCATCAACTATCACTTGAAAAAATGTTTTGCCGATGGAGAAATCAATGAGGATTCAGTTATTCGAAAATTTCGAATAACTGCCTCAGACGGTAAAACATATGATACAAACCACTATAATCTCAGTGCAATTATTGCTGTAGGTAATAAGGTCGATTCCCCCCGTGCAGTACAATTCAGAAAATGGGCAAACCATATTATCGAAGAGTTTACAGTAAAGGGATTCGCCATGGACGACGAACGATTAAAGAACGGAGGAACAATTCTGACGAAGGACTACTTCAAAGAACAGTTGGAACGTATTAGGGAAATCCGACTTTCAGAGAGGAAATTCTATCAGAAGATTACAGATATCTATGCAACCAGCATCGATTATGATCCATCTTCAGAGACTACGAGACTCTTCTTCGCCAAGGTACAAAATCAACTGCATTGGGCAATCCACGGTGAAACCGCAGCAGAGACAATATACAGACGCGCCGACAGCACGAAGGATCACATGGGACTCACTACATGGAAGGATGCCCCAGAAGGGAAAATTCAGAAGTTTGATGTAGTAGTAGCAAAGAATTATTTGACAAGGGAAGAGCTTTCGGCAATGGCAAAAATTGTCAACGCCTATCTGGATCTTGCTGAATTAAGAGCTGAAGAAGAAGTTCCCATGACTATGGAAGACTGGGCGACACAATTTGAAGGGGTTCTACGTCTCAGCAGAAAAGAAATATTGACAGGTGCCGGAACAATCTCCCAGGAAATTGCCCAGCAGCATGCATTGAGTGAGTTTGAGAAATATAGAATCAGACAGGACAGACTTTATCAAAGTGATTTTGACAGAGTTTTAGTGAAAGAAAAATCATTCCTAGTCGCTTCAAAAGAAGCTCCTGACTCAGCAGAAAAAGAATAAAGGAAAATCATGTGTCATTTAGCCAACAAAAAAAGAGCCGCTCATTAATTCCTTACATGGAAGAATTTAGACGGCTCCCTTGAATTGTATCATGAATACCCAACTTAGTTGCCCAGAACGAGACTCGAACTCACACACCGTTGCCGGAACTAGGACCTGAACCTAGCGCGTCTACCAATTCCGCCATCTGGGCAAGTGATGAAATATTAGTCTATTTAATCTTCTCGGTCAAGGACGTTGCCTAGAGCGTGTAAAGTCATTAAACTTTAGCCTATGTTGAATGTACTATTTCTCGGTGAGATTGTCGGCAGATGTGGAGGCAATGCACTCAAGGCAGGACTGGGTAAAATTAAGGCCCAATATAATGTTGATTATACCATTGTCAACGGCGAGGGGATGACCAACGGCTACGGAATCGGAAAACTCCATGCCTCATCACTGGGTAAATTCGGTCTTGATCTTATTACAGGGGGGGAAAAACTCTTCTATAAGCAGGATATGGTGGAATTCATGAGCCACTGTTCTTTTATCCTAAGACCTCTCAATTATCCTCCGATGTGCCCAGGTAAATCTGTGAAGAACCTTATCCTGAAAGACACACCAGTCCTGGTTATCAACATCCAGGGGAACTCGGCTTTAAGACAGTCCATCCAGAATGCATTTGTTGCAATTGACGGCTTTCTGAAGAAGGTTGAGGGTAACCCTATCATCCTGGTCAACTACCATGCGGCGACAACAGCAGAACGGGCAACTATGCTGCACTTCCTGGACGGAAGGGTACAGGCTGTCATAGGAACACATTCGAAGGTTCTCACCAATGATGCATCCATCACAGAAAAAGGCACTGCCTATATTACCGATAACGGACGCATAGGATCATTTGTAAGTGTCGGAGGTTTTGATCCTGACACTGAAATAAAGAAATACCGCTCCCAGATTCCCATCAGAAGCAGGGAAGCATGGGCGGATCCAAGAATACAGGGAGTGCTTGTTTCAATAGATGAAAGCTCCCACAAGGCTATCGGCATAACCGTCATAGATGAAAAGGTTAATGTCACAAAGCCGGCAGACAGAGAGAAAGAAGAATGAGAACAGCAGTCAGTGTATTATCTAATGAAAATGGTGCAATAAAGGTGGGTTGTGATTCATCTGCATGCTCAGGGTGTCATTGTGAAACCTTCTGCAGAAACAAGGACACATCATACGAAGTGAATAATCCTGACAACCTCAACATCAAAAAGGGAGACATGGTTGAAGTCGAGATACCCGAGAAGAAGGCTGTCTTTACAATCTTTATGAGTCTGCTCTTCCCTCTTATCATGTTCCTCCCAGGATACTTCGTAGGAAAGGCAATATCATCAAGTGAGGTGGTAATGGCCCTCTTCGGTTTTTGCTTCATAGGAATAGGATTCCTTATCTCTTATCTTTTCTTCCGGAGGAGACGAAAGGAGTATTCACCATATATAATAAGAAAGCTATGAAGAAATTATTTCTACCTGTCGTTTTGATAATTCTTGTCCTCCTTTTCTCGTGCTCCGCCAATAGCGGAACAAGTGGGGATTCACTCCAGGAAAAGGGGATTTATCCTGATCTGGTCATGGAGAACACTTATTCGGAAGTCGGACAGGACAGTGGCTCCCCTATCATCCTCAATGCAGAGAGGATGATACTCTACTCTGAGGATGGATATGCCATGTTGGAGAACTTCTCATTTACCTCAAAAAGAGAGGACGGAGAAATCGAAACAGAAGGTAAAGCCGACAAGGGGACTGTCAAGCTTGACGGAAGCCAGATAGAACTTGAGGGGAATGTGACTTTCTCCAGACCCGGCGACAATATGATGATAAAAGCAGAAAGTCTTGTATATAATAAAGAGAGTGATGAGATTACAACAAAGGGTTCTGTTGTGGTAAACTCAGATGAAGGGACGATTGAAGGAGAAGACTTTAAAGGCGACCTCAGACGGGGAGTATATTCATTCTCCGCTGTCAGGAAAGGAGATTTTGCCCTTGATTAAGAAAATATGCATCCTGATTGTATTCCTCTTTTTATCCCTTTCCCTCTTCAGTGACCCGATTTCATTCAGTGGGGGAGAGAGTTCACTCTCCCTGAAGGAAGGACAGAAGAGCGTGCTTCTTTCTGGAGGGGCACACGTCAGCACCGGTTCAATAACAATAGAGAGTGACAGCATGACCCTTACAGGAGATGACTGGCGTTATGTGGAATGCAATGGATCCGTTGTCATAACAGACAGTGAAAGGGAACTTGAAATAAGAACATCCTCCCTCTGGTATGACAGAGTAAGTGAGATAATCATTATATCATCATCATTCGAAATAGATGACACCTCCCAGGATCTCTATGCCACTGCAGGAAGTCTGCATTACAACATGAGGGAAGAGAAGCTTGAGCTTTCAATGCAGGTAACTCTCATGAGAATCAGTGAAGGAGAAGTCATGACATGTTCAAGCGAAGCCCTAACCTATGACAGAGAAAATGAACTTGTCTCTCTCCGGGGGAAAAGCAAGGTCAACTGGAAGGGCGATGAATACAGTGCAGATATAATATCTGTCGACCTGAAAGACGATGAGATTACGCTTTCGGGCAGAATAAGAGGTACAATCAATGGCTGATACTCTTTCTGTTGAACATCTCTCCAAGTATTACGGAAGAAAACATGTTGTTAAGGATATATCCTTCTCAATGTCCAGCGGGGATGTCACGGGACTTCTGGGCCCCAATGGAGCTGGTAAGACAACATCCTTTTACATGATAGTCGGTTTCATAAAGACCAACGGTGGAATAATAAAGATAAACGATCAAGATATAACACCACTGGCAATGCACCAGCGCTCGAGGATGGGACTGGCTTACCTTCCGCAGGAACCAAGCATCTTTCGTAAGCTGACAGTCGAGAAGAACATCCGCCTTGTTCTGGAAGCACAGGATTACCTTTCAAAACAGGAGAAAAGAGAAAAAGAGGAGGAGCTTCTCACAGCATTCGGTATCGACAGGGTCCGTAAGCAATACGGCTACACACTCTCTGGTGGAGAGAGAAGAAGGACAGAGATTGCCCGTGCACTTGCAACTTCTCCAAAATTTCTTCTTCTTGATGAGCCTTTCGCCGGCATTGACCCCAAGGCCGTCTATGAAATAAAGCAGATAATAAAACACCTCAGTGACAACGGAATAGGGATACTTCTCACCGACCACAATGTCAGGGACACGCTGGAAATAACAACAAAGGCACATATCATCTCCGACGGGGAGATTCTTGTCTCCGGAACCCGAAGTGAGGTTCTCGAAGATGAAAGGGCGAGAGAAATCTACTTCGGACGTGACTATGAGGAATATTGATGGAACAGACTCTCTCGACTTCCACAGTACTTGCACAGAGACTGGACACATCCCTTTTGCAATTCCTCGATATGATAACGATGCCTGCTACAGAGTTGAACGAGAGAATAAAGGCAGAAGCCGAGAAAAATCCCGTACTTGAAATAAAGGATAATACATCATCCTTTGAAGCCATCTCTTCAAGGCCGGAATATGTGAGATCAGCCAATGACGAAGCCAATGTGAGAGATTACTCCGATGATGATACATCTGACTGGTTTGAAAAAACCGTAAGTGAGAAGGAAGACCTAAGGGAGCATCTTACAAGAGAACTCGGCTGCATTGAGCTCAGTTCTGCAGTGAGAGAGACGGCTGAGACAATCATCTCCTGTCTTGATATGTACGGCTTTACAGGTCCCTTTCCGGAGCTTCTCGTCCCGGAAAAGGAAAAACCTTACGTAAAGGATGCTATAAAAGCCATCCAGACACTGGAGCCAACCGGAGTCGGGGCAAAAGACTGGAAGGAAGCCCTGATGCTCCAGATCAAGGAGATCGAAAATGACAAGGAGGAGGTCTCCCGTTACCATGATATCATCTACCATGGTCTTGACTACATAAAAAACGGAGAGGAAGACAGGCTTGCAAAAGCACTCAGGATAGGGCGTGAAGACCTTGACGAAATGATAAAGGTAATTAAAAGCCTCACGCCCTTTCCTGGCCTCAAATATACTTCGGACTATACTCCATACGTAATCCCCGAAATACAGATTACAGTAAAGGAAGGAACCGTTATCCTCAGGATACTCTCATCGGGGCTTCTGGATGCAGGCATAGACAATACCTACCTTGAGCTTAAGAATGAGCTCAAAGCAAAGGATGACAGAAAAGACAGAGAAGCCAACAAATTCCTCAATGAGAATATCAATAGCGCAGAGCATCTCATAAAAATAATCAGTCTCAGAAAGGAAACAATGAAAAAAATCGGACAGATGCTCGTCGAGAAGCAGCATGATTTCTTTATCTACGGTCCTATGTTCCTCAAGGCCCTTACAATGACCCAGGCAGCCCAAATCCTTGGGGTGAATGTCAGTACAGTGTCGAAGCTGGCACAGGACAAATACGTTCTCACGGACTGGGGAACCTATCCTTTGAGATTCTTCTTCTCAACTGAAGTCAAGACAAGTAACAGCGAAACCGGGGATGAATTGTCAAAGACAGCAGTCATCTACAAAATCAGGGAGATTTTGAAAAAAAACACATCCTCAAAGAAGCTCTCCGATCAGAAAATTGCCGACATGCTTGAAGAGGAAGGAATCCATGTTGCAAGAAGAACGGTAAACAAATACCGCAAAGAGATTGAAAAGGTACAGGACTGAGCTGAATTGAATGGATTGGATGGAGTCAAACCTGAAATAACACCGAAAATGATCGAACTACCCTTCCGGCATTACAGGTGTAGTCTTGGCATTTTCCAGAGCGTCAGATTGCATCCTCCCTCCATCCGCTTTTCCCGGAAAGGTGAAACCCGCTTCATGAAGACCGGGACCTGGGCTAGAGGATAAGACTCCCGACAAGATGAACAAGCCATGCAACAATCCAGGCTATAAGGCATTGCAATACAACAACCCTGAGTGCCCAGCCTCTACCAAGTTCTCTCTTTACAGTGGCAATTGCTGCAACACATGGGGTGTATAAAAGCGTAAAGACAAGAAAGACGAAAGCTGAGAGGGAAGTAAAGAGATTCTTGAGTGCCCCCGTCGTACCTCCGAGAAGTATTGTGAGTGTCGATACCACACTCTCCTTTGCCGTAAAGCCGGTAATAAGAGCAGTTGAAATTCTCCAGTCACCGAATCCAAGCGGCCTGAAAACCGGTGCAGTAAGCGACCCTATCATAGCAAGCAGGCTATCTTCCGGGTTCGCCACCACATTAAGTCTCCAGTCAAATGTCTCAAGAGCCCAGATAATAATCGAGGCAAGGAATATGACTGTGAAAGCCTTTGTGACAAAGTCCTTTGTCTTCTGCCACATAAGTTGCAGCACTGACTTTGGTGTAGGCATTCTATAGTTTGGAAGTTCAAGTACAAACGGAACAGGATTCCCTTTGAAGCCGAACTTTTTCAGGACAAGTGCCGTGATTATACCAACAAGGATTCCAATGAGGTACAGACCGATTATGACAAGAGCGCGATGGCTGGAGAAGAATGCTGCCGTAAAGAGGGCATAAATTGGGAGTTTTGCCGAGCATGATGCAAACGGCACAAGAAGTATTGTCATCTTCCTGTCTCTCTCGGACGACAGAGTCCTTGTGGCCATGATTGCCGGGACGGAGCAACCGAAACCGATAAGCATAGGCACAAAACTTCTTCCAGAAAGACCAAGTCTTCTGAGGGCCTTATCCATAACGAATGAGATTCTTGCCATATACCCAGAATCCTCAAGTATTGAAAGAAAGAAGAAGAGAATCAGGATAACAGGAAGGAAGCTCAAAACACTTCCAACTCCTGTGAATATACCGTTGATAACAAGAGACCGTACTACCGGGTTGATTCCAATGGAAGTAAGGGCAGAAGAGGTAAGATCCGTAATGATTCCGATTACATATTCAAGTGCATCGCTGCACCATGTCCCTACCGGCCCGAATGTTATGTAGAATATTACGGCCATGATGAGAATGAAGGAAGGAATAGCAGTGTACTTGCCGGTGAGGATCCTGTCAGCCTTCACAGATCTCACCCGGGCCTTTGACTCCTTCGGCTTTACAACAGTCAAGGCACAGACATTTTCGATAAACGAGAAACGGGTATCTGCAAGAGCAGCCTCGCGGTCAGTTCCCGCCTCACTCTCAAGCTGCTTGATTATATGGTCGAGAGTTTCCTTTTCGTTTTCATCAAGACCGAGGCTGTCAAGTATCGGCTGGTCATCCTCGATAAGCTTGGAGGCTGCAAACCTGAGAGGTATATCTGCCCTTTGGGCATGATCCTCAATGAGATGCATGATTGCATGTAGTGACCTGTGTACAGCTACTTCCTCCTTTCCGCCGTCCGCATGGCAGAAATCCTGCCTTCCAGGCCCCTCCTTATAGCGGGCGACATGTATGGCATGCCCGATAAGCTCATCAACACCCTCATCCTTTGATGCAGATATCGGGATCACAGGTACTCCGAGAATTGACTCCAATCTGTTCACATTGATTGTTCCGCCATTCTCCCTGACCTCATCCATCATATTGAGGGCAATGACAAGCGGAATATTCAGCTCAAGAAGCTGGAGTGTAAGGTAGAGATTCCTCTCTATATTTGTTGCATCAATTATGTTGATAATCCCGTCAGGTTTGTCCTTGAGAAGGAAATCCCTTGTCACAATCTCCTCGTTTGTAAAAGGAGAAAGAGAATATATGCCGGGAAGATCCACGACCGTTGCATTTTCTCCCCTTATCTTTCCGTCCTTTCTGTCAACTGTAACACCCGGAAAGTTTCCGACGTGCTGATTGGAACCCGTAAGCTGGTTGAAAAGAGTAGTCTTACCGCAGTTCTGGTTGCCGGCCAGGGCAAATACAACTTCCTTTTCTTTCGGTATCACGATCCTCTCATCACTGTTATGATAGATTCCGCTCTCTCCTATATGCGGATGCTCATCATATTCAGGCTCGGAACTCTCATAATTCTCCTGCACTGTTCCGGTTACCGCCTCAACCTTTATTCTCTTAGCATCCTCAATTCTGAGTGTAAGTTCATATCCACGCACATTGAGCTCTATCGGATCCCCCATCGGTGCAACTTTCACCAATGTAAGCAAAGTGCCCGGGGTAAGCCCCATATCGAGAAAATGGTGTCTGAGTTCCTTTTCTGCCTCAACAGAAAGCACCCTGGCTCTTTCGCCTATTTTCAGTTCATCCAATGTCATATCATTCACCCAGCTCTTCAATCAAAAAGTTTGCATATAACATTAGTCAATATCTGAGAGGATATCAAGTTGTCAGATTGTTCTTTTTGCCAAATTACGGATTGTTTTTCCGCCAAATGACGGATTTATTTTCAGACAAATGCTGGAAAATAGACTTCCATCTGGAAACAATATACATTAAAATTAAGTAACCTGCGTTTATAAAAAGAGAAATTCAAAAAATGGAGAAGAAAAAGATAAAATACAGAAAGAGAATCGCCGATGAACTGTTGAATACAAAACTGGAAGGCAAAGGAGCCGTCCTGATAGAAGGTCCCAAATGGTGCGGAAAGACGACAACAGCAGAACAGACAGCAAAGAGTGTTATTTATTTGAATGAGTCAGAACGGGGAACAATGAACTCGGTTCTGGCAGAGCTCAACCCGAAACAGATTCTAACAGGAAAAACTCCAAGGCTTATAGATGAATGGCAACTTGCCCCGAGGCTATGGGATGCAGTCCGCTTTGAAGTCGACCACCGGGAAGAACTAGGGCAGTTCATACTCACCGGGTCTTCCGTCCCGGCAGACACAAGCGAAATAAAACACACCGGCACAGGGCGTTTCTCCTGGCTTCTGATGCGAACGATGAGTTTATATGAATCTGGCGACTCTACAGGAAGCGTAAGCCTCAAATCACTTTTCGATGGAGAGAATGAGGTTGAGGGAGAGTCAGATATAGACATTGACTATCTAGCATTCCTTGTATGCCGTGGAGGATGGCCCAAGGCATTAGAAATGGAAGATCGAATTGCTCTCAATCAGGCAAATGACTACTTTGATGCAATGGTCCATGCAGATATCAGCAGAGTCGACGGAATAAGAAGAAGTCCGGAAAAAGCCAAAGCCTTTATGCGCTCCTATTCAAGAAATCTGGGAAGCCAGGCCAGCTACTCAGTAATCACAAAAGACATTTCAGACAATAGCAACATATCTATAAGCAGTGAGACTGTTTCCTCTTATGCAGATGCCCTGCGGAGAATTTTCGTCATAGAAGATATGGCAGCATGGAACCCTAACCTCAAGACGAAAACAGCCATCAGAACCTCGAATACTCACTATTTTGTGGATCCGTCAATTGCTGCAGCATCGCTGGGAATCGGACCGGGGGATCTGGTTAACGACTTGCAGACCTTCGGTTTTCTCTTTGAAACGCTCTCAGTACGTGATCTACGTATTTTTGCTGACTCAATCGACGGCAAGATATATCACTACCACGACAAGGAAAACCTGGAATGTGATGCCGTCATACACCTGCGAAATGGTAAATACGGTCTAGTTGAGGTAAAACTTGGAGGAGACAGTGCCATCGAAGCAGCAGCAAGGAATCTACTTAAACTCAAAAGCAAACTTGACACAACCAAAATGAAGGATCCTTCATTTCTGCTGGTTCTCACAGGGATTGGCAAATATCCGTACCGGCGCAGGGATGGAGTATTTGTGATTCCTGCCGGGTGTCTGAAAAACTGAAGTACATCAAAGAAACATTTGTCTTTTGGCCGTTTGAATGTAAAATTTAATTATGGGAGGAGAGAGTTCTTCCCTGTAGGTTTCCATTCGGAAAGGGCTATTGAGCAAGCTTCAAGCTTGAAAGGAGAAAGAAATGAACATCACATTCAGAGGTATCGGTTACACACCGAACGAAGAAGACAGAGCATTTCTTGACAAGAAACTACAGAAGATTGGTTTTGCAGAAGACTATCTTCAGGATCTCGATATTACTGTAAAGAAAGAATCAAAGGGGATCGGCTTCCATCTGGATGCTTCTCTTCACTTCATCTGGAGAAAGGAAAAACTGGTCTCGGTTGACTGTTACGAATTATATGAAGGTATAGAAAAACTCGCTGACAAAATTCAGGGAGTGGCAAAGAAAGAAAAGGAAATAGTAAAGGAAGTCTGACAGAGCTTCCGCTCCAAAGCAGAGGCTGGACGGCCTCTGTTTTTTTTTCGCCCGGACAAGATGAGGAAAATGAATAAGAAGACAAAAAGACAGAGCGAGATTCTTGATTTTCTTTCGCACTCAATAATTACAGAAGGCCGTTCCCCAACGCTGGATGAAATTGCATCCCATTTCTCATTCTCCGTACCTGCAGCACACTATGCGGTAGAGTCCCTCAAAAAGAAGGGGTATATAGAAGTAGACAAGGACAAAAGAAGAAGCATAAGACTTACAGAAGGAGAAAGAGACCTAAGGGAGAATATTCCCGTTCCCTTCTTTGAAAAAGAACCAACAAAAGATGAACTTCAAGGCGAAAGCGAAAACTCCATCATGGCAGAAAGAAAGCTGGGAGAGAATATCTTTGCCTACCGCGTAACATCACAAAGCATGATAAACAGCGGAATCATCCCGGGCGATATTGCCTTCATGAGACGCACCGACAAGGCCGATGACGAAGATATCGTATTGGCACTTAAGGATGATGACGGCCCGCTTGTATTGAGAAGAATACACATAACCTCATCTTATACGGAACTCTGGGCGGAAAATGACACAATCGGAATTATCAGGAGAAAAAACTTCCCCATTTATGGTAAGCTTATTGAAGTGAGACGGTACTACTAGAGGATCTTATGGCAGACATATACATATTGCTCGGACCTGAAGAAGGCGAGAAGAATAATCTTATCAGAAAAATAAAAAGTTCAGTCATGGAGAATTTTCCGGACACAGAATGCTACTCCTTTTTCGTGGGAGATGATGATGAGTCAAACTATATAGCTGCGGTCAGCCAGCCTTCCCTCTTTGCCTCCCACAGGTTTATTGTAATAAAGGGGCTTGACGAACTGAAGAAGACAGATCCGGTTTACCTTCAGACCATTGAAGCAGTCAAGGACAACCAGAGCGATCTGACACTCATCATCACATCACCTGAGACATCCCTGACCAAATTCGACAAGATTATTCTTGATGCTGCAGGAAAGGAAAGAACGAGAATTTTCTGGGAACTCAAGGAAAACGAGAAGATAGAATGGATCAGAAACAAGGCCAGAGAGGAACATTTCAATATAACACCGGATGCAATACGTGAAATCCTGAATACGGTGGAAAACAATACAGAGGAAATGAAGAATCTTGTACTCTCCATAACAAACTTTCTCAGAATACAGGGAGAGAAAAACACAATCGAGAGGGAAGATATCGAGGCTTACTCAACAGCATCCAGAGGAGAGAACGGATATACTCTCTTCCGTGCTCTCGGAGAGAGAGACCTTGAAAGAGCCCTTAGTATTGTCGGCTCGATAGCACTCAACGACCCCAGAAACATCCTTTCTGCATTCACGACGGCAGGGAATCAATTCAGACGCGTAGAAGAAGCATTGAAGCTGAGGATGAGAGGCATCAGTGACAGGACCATCTTCGAAACCCTCACAGCCTTCACAACCTACTCTACTCCATTTAAAGGGAAGCCCGGAGTAAACTTCAGAGAGACGGAACTCTTTAAAACAACAATGAACAACTACACACTTGAGGATGTGGAGAGAATAATACTCCTCATCGGCAAAGCAGACACACTTCTCAAAGCCGCATCCAGCGACAATCTTCTCATGACTTCCGAACTTCTTGTTTATTCTATTGTTGTATCGAAGGGGGCACAGACTACGCTCGACCTGTCAACAGCAGAAATCTCATCGGATCCTTTCACTAGAAGTTAAGCTTTCTCAACACTCTCTCAGCAACAGGAATAGGAATACCTGCCCCCTTTGCAAGTTCCTCTTTTGAGAGGGAGAGTATATCTTCAACAGTGCCATACTTCTCCATGATACGCCTGCTGCGTGTCTTACCAACCCCTTCGATGGACTCCAGAAGTTTAAATGATGCATCAGAGGAACGAAGACGCTGGTTGAATGATGTTGCAAAGCGGTGACACTCGTCCCTGATTGCAATCAATACTCTGAGTCCCGGGTCCGACCTGTCAAGATGAAGCTCCTCCCCCGAGGGAAAGACAATAGTCTCCTCCTTCTTTGCAAGCCCTACGACAGGGATTGTAAGTCCCAGTTCGTCAAGGGCGGAGAGGGCAGCATGTACCTGACCGATTCCTCCGTCGATCATCACAAGTCCCGGCAATTCGTTCTTCTCCTCACTCTGCCGTTTATAGCGTCTGAAGACAGCCTCTCGAATTGACTTGAAATCATCAATCTCACCCTCTTCCAGGCTTTTCATCGAGAAGTGCCTGTACTCTTTGTTAGACGGATTACCGTCACGGAATACAATCAACGATGAAACGGTATATTTACCCGATAGCTGTGCGATATCATAACCCTCGATAAGGCGGGGAATAGTAACAAGCCCAAGTTCATCCTTCAACATTTCCAATGCAGGAGTATTGTCTGTGGCACTCAGCCGTTTCTCGACATCCCTGGAGGCATTCTCGGCGGCAAGGCGAAGGATACGATAGTGCCTGCCGTCTTTCGGAACATTCACAGATATGTCCTTCTTAAGCTCCTCTTTGAAATATCGTGAAAGCAGCTCTGAGTCTATATCGTGCGAGACATAGAGCTCCCGAGGCAACGAATCACCGTCCGAGTAGTATTGGATAAGAAACGAAAGCAGCGTCTCCGTCTCATCAGAGAGGCACTCGCTGCGGTATAATGCCTTCCCGATAAGCCGTCCCTCCCTGAATTGCATGATGGAAATAGTACAGAGGTATGAACGCATCTCAAGCGCAGCATAGTCACGCTTATCGCCACTCCCCTCACTGTTGATATCTTCCACACCCTGGTTCTTCTGCATCACCTTCAATGCCGCGATAAGATCCCTCTTCCTTGCTGCAGTCTCAAAGTCGAGCATCTTAGAAGCTTCAAGCATCTCTTTCTCCGCCTTTTTTATAAGAGACGAATCATCACCGTCAAGGAAAGACCTGACAGCTTTGACATACTCACCGTACTCAGACGGAGTGACTGCCCCTATGCATGGTCCCGAACATTTATGCAAATGGTAATAGAGACAAGGAGAATCCTTCTTCTTCAATGGCCCGGAGCACAGGCGGAGGGGATACATCTCCTTCACTGTATCGAGGTAAATATCGAGCCTCTTACCGTCAGGATAAGGGCCGTAGTATAAAGAACCGTCTTTAATAATTCTCCGTGTCTTGAATACACGTGGAAATTGCTCTTTTGTGATTCTTATCACAGGATAGCTCTTACCGTCCTTCAGGAGAATATTGTAATGCGGGTCATATTTCTTGATTAGATTGTTCTCGAGAACAAGTGCCTCATACTCATTACCGGTTATCACATACTCAATTCTGGCAATCTTCTCGACAAGTGCCTGTGTCTTCAGATTACGGTTGGGGAGGAAATACTGGCTTACCCTTCTCTTGAGATTTTTGGCTTTACCGACATATATGACAGTTCCCTTATCGTTCTTCATAAGGTAGCAGCCCGGATTCTCAGGCAATGACCTGGCCATTTCTCTTGCACTTTCCATGACATAAGAATACCCGTTCCCTCCCCTTTTTTAAAGAGATGAATGAACTACCATTCCCATGCGGTGACTAAGTCGTCCTATGGAATTGGTTTCTAACAGTCGTAGAGTTACCTGTTTCCAACCGAAATCGGCTGCCCGTACCGTTATGGCCTTATCACATTGCCACTACTCCCTCAACGGGTCTACTTCTGTGGTTTATATCGTCAACCCTAAACGTTCGGGGCTTCTCGAGATACCCGGAATCCTCTACCTTATCAAATGCATCCGGAACCGCTTTCCTCAATATATTGGTTTTTCCATTTATGTCTGCATTGATTTCTCTTTCCGTACCGCGTCTATATAAGCCACGGTGTGTACGCCGTCCCGAGAAGACAGCATTCGTATCATTCTCACCGTATACTGTCACCTGAGAGGAAGTCAGCCTTGGATGTATAGCTTTCCTCCTGCGATACAACATGTATACCTTCACGCTCCGCCTTGTACTCTATCATAAACCTTAGTTCGGCAAACGGTATCTGTACAAACTTCTGATTTGAAAGAGATGACATCACTGAGTTCTGCTTCCAGAGTTTGTTGAAACCGATAACCAGTGTCTCAATCTTGTGCTCCTTAGAGAAGGCGACAATATGAGCACTGGTTTTGTGCATGAAGTCGCGGAAAAGCTGTCACGGTGCTGAGAAAGCCTTGAGAGTTTGTGTGACTTTGCTGACACGTGTTTTGTCTCGTGTCCCTTTGTCATACAGGCTGTAAGGCGTACTCGTTCCTTGTTGTAGTATTGATTCTCGGCTTTGACAGCACTGCCCTTGAACAAAAGGGTATTCCCCTCGTTTGTTGTAATGGCTGCAATGTTGTCGACTCCGAGGTCAACTCCGGCAGAGAACGGCATATCCTCAGACTTGATGACTTTATCATGTTCGTATACGCAGAGTATGATGGAATCCTCATAATACGGTTTGATGAGCACACTCTTGAGTTTAGCTTTCTCAGGGACGTCCACTTTCAGACGGATATCTGTCAATGGGAACTTAAGCTGACCGTCAGAGAGAGTGCAATCCTGATTGGTAAGCTCGGTTGCACGTGTATCGGATTTTCTGTAACGAGGCATTTTAGGCTTACCGAGAAACTTTGACGGGTCTTTCTCGTAAGCTTTCTGAGCTTTAGTCCAGCTCTCGAAGTCCTTAACAGCAGACTTTACGACATGCTGTGCTGTCTGCATTGAGAGTCCTCTCTCGAAGAAGTCTGGATTTTTCGTTACACGCAGAAGCTTCTCAAGTATTTTGTAGGAGAGAACCTTTTTCTTGCGGTTGAAGCTGAAGCCTGAAGCTTCAAGTTCATCAAGCTCATTCTCGACAGACTTCTCATTTTTCAGTAAGTTCAGTCTTGCTGCACGCAGTATAGTGGTTACGTAAACGATAGAGGGAAGCATTGTACAGAAGCTTTGAAGCAGATGCGGTGTCAGAGCAACACCCGTAAAGCGGATGGTTTTTCCTGATAACTGTTCTGGCTGTGCTGTACATTTCGGATCCTTCGGCATTACTTTGCCTCTACATATATTATAGCACATTTCGTGCAAAATGAGCTTCAATGACATTCATTCACCACCATGGGGGTAGCAAACTGTCCTATGGGAGTGGTACTCTGTCATTATATTTTATAGACTGATGCCATGTCGAACAGCTTTGAAGATATCTTTATACGCCTTCCGGATGAGATAAGAAATAACCTTACCTCTCTCTTCTCGTCATTGCACTTTACCCAGATGCAGAAGAATGAGATTGTCAAGGAAGAAGCGGATCTTGTCCAGTGGGATGAAAATCCGTTTGTAAATGAAGAACGGACACAATCCTTCCTCGGCCGTAAAGACGGAAGGGGCGGAGATGAGTATATGAAGGCACTAAGAAAACACATGGCTATGCTCAGAAGCAGGGAGACTGACTACTCATCATTCTTTCCTGAGAAAGTCAGAAGACCCAAAACAACCGAGACCGTGCTTGATGCCCCTCTTGTACTTTCACGCTGTCCCTGCCCTGTTGACGGGGAAAAGACAAGATGCTGCCGTCTGAGAACTCTTGATGTCATCATGCAATGCGGATTCGGTTGCTCGTACTGTTCCGTTCAGGCATTCTACAATGAGAACAGGATAAAGATAGTATCATCTCTTGAGGAAAAGCTTGATAATCTTGAACTTGATGAAAGTGTATGGCACATAGGGACAGGGCAGGCCTCTGACTCTCTCCTCTATGGAGATGATTACTCCACCCTCTCTGCTCTTGCATCATTAAGCGAAAAACATCCTAAGATTATTGTGGAATTGAAGAGCAAGGCATACAGAAATGATATATTCACACGAAAGTGGCCGAAGAACATGCTCTTCACATGGTCGCTCAATGCTCCGACAATCATTGAGAAGGAAGAGCACTACACAGCCTCCCTGGAAAAGAGGATAGAGTGTGCCCGGATGGCAAGAGACAACGGCAATAAGGTCGGCTTCCATATACACCCGATGTTCTACTTCAAGGGGTGGCAGGATGAATACAGAGAGGTAGTCTCCTCCATTACCTCATCATTCTCTCCGGACGATCTGGTCCTCATAAGCATGGGGACTCTGACATTCACAAAAGCGGTATTGCAACACCTCAGAGAAAACGGCAACAAAAGCAGGGTGCTCGAGATGGAACTTGAAAAGACGGCAGGTAAATATTCATATCCTCTGGAGAAAAAGAGGAAAATGTTCTCAACCCTCTTCTCATATTTTCCCGAAGAATACAGGAAGAATGTCTTCTTCTACCTGTGCATGGAGGACCCATCCCTGTGGTCTGATGTGCTCAAAAGAGAGTACAGCTGTGACAGCGACTTTGAGGCTGACATGAAGAGGTCATACTATAAAAAACTCGGCCTAGATTAAGCCCATTCTGGAAAGAGCAAGTGCAACAGAAGCAGGAACAGCTGTCTCGGTACGAAGGATACGTTTCCCGATAAGTGCCGGGACGAACCCTGCAGAGATAAAAGCCTCCCTCTCCCTTTCACTCCAACCCCGCTCCGGACCTATGGCGAGAGTGACGCTCTTTCCCCTGAGTTCCATTGAGGAAAGCTTCCCGGCCCCTATTACATTGTCGAGAAGAATCGAGATATCAGAATGTGATAATTCGATTGCCTTCTCCACGTTCTCAGTAATCAGGCACTCACTCACCCCGGTGGCACCTGCCTGCATAGCACCGTCTATGAGAATCTTACGGTATTCTCCATCTGTATAAAGGGATGATGATGAATAGCTCTTCTCCCCGAGATCGGTAATGGGGAGTATAATCCGGCTAACCCCGAGGGAGACAGCCTCTCTGAGAATACGCCGCATGCATATCGGTCTCGTCTGGCCGACAATGAGAGTGACAGGATAGAGGGAGGAGGCATCCTCCCGAGGGGTGAATCTAAAAGAAATCCCATCTTCTCCATCTTCGGTTATGAAAGCCTCACCCTCGGCTGAGTTAATAACACCACATCTGAAGGCGCCCCCTCTAGAAAGATGGAGCACCTTTCTTATATGCACTGCCCTCTCATCAGAGGACGGGAAGAAATCCTCCCATTCCTCTATCAATATTATGTTCACTTTGATCTCCCGAAGAGAGATGAGTAATACCTTATACCCTCAAAAGACGGAGATGTGAGGTCTTCTTTTTTCATTTTCCATGACCAGTTGGAACTTCCGCAAGTTGAAGGAACATTCATCCTTGCATCCTCTCCGAGCGAGAGAATATCCTGCATTGGGAAGATCACATACATGCTCGGCCCCATCATCAAGGCCCGCATCATCTTCCAAACAATCTCCCCATCCCCGCATTCGAAGTAACGTCTTACAATATCTTTTGTCTTATCATCAAGACTGTTGTACCAACCGAGGGTTGTATTGTTGTCGTGTGTACCCGTGTATGCGACACTGAGCTCAGTCATGTTGTGCAGGAGATATTCATTTGTAGTGTCAAATTTTCCGTCACTGTTGAAGCCGAATGCAAATTGCAAAATCTTCATTCCGGGAAGACCGTTCCTGTCCCTGAGTTCTTCAACTTCCTCAGTAATCACTCCGAGGTCCTCCGCAATAATCGGAAGCTCGTCTCCAAGTTCCTTCTTCATGGCATCGAAAAATTTCTGCCCCGGGCCTTTGACCCACTTGCCGTTGATAGCAGTAGTCTCTCCCTTAGGAACACGCCAATAGGCTTCAAATCCCCTGAAGTGATCTATGCGGATTATATCACTGAGTTTCAGGCAGGATCTGATTCTCTCCATCCACCACCTGTAGCCGTCCCTGGCCATCTCATCCCAATTGTAGAGCGGATTGCCCCAGAGCTGGCCGGTTGAGGAGAATGCATCCGGCGGCACACCTGCAGATGCCTCCTGCTGGTAATTTTCATCAAATTGCAAAAGCTTTGTATTCGTCCATGCATCTACACTGTCAGAAGCAACGAAGATCGGGATGTCTCCAACAATCTGCACTCCCTTCTCATTGGCATAAGCTTTCATCTTCGTCCACTGTTTAAAGAAGAAATACTGGAGGGCAGAGTAAATCCCTACCAGCTTTTTTTCTTCCTTGATTGCTTTCGCCAGAGCCTCTTTCTCTCTCTTCCTCAATTCCTCCGGCCAGGAGAGGAACCATCTTGAGTCATTGTAGCGGGCACAAAGAGCCTGAAACAGGGCATAATCATCAAGCCACCATCCGTTCTCTTTTCTAAATGAGTCATAGCCTTCCCTGTCCTTATCAGAAGGGGAGGATAAAAAGTTCTCTGCCGCCTTGAAGAGAAGCGGCATCTTCAGGCTTCTTGCCTTCCCGTAGTCAACACGCTCCCCTTCTTCAGCTCTCACCATGACATCCTCAAGTTCAAGGTAGCCGTCAATGTAGAGTTCTCTGGGGGAGATGAAGAGCTCGTTTCCTGCAAATGCTGAGCGAGCGGCATACGGACTGTCGCCGAAGCCGGTAGGTCCGGTAGGAAGTATCTGCCACAGTCCAATACCATTTAAAGAGAGTGTATCAATAAATCTATAAGCCTCTTCCCCGAGGTCCCCAACACCATATTGGGAGGGAAGACTTGTAATATGGAGTAATACTCCAGTCTTTCTTTCTCTGTGTTTCATAGAGGCATTATAATAAAGATGAAAACTGGTGTGAACTCTTCTTTCAAAGTGATAAAGCAAATTTTACAATTATCAGTTTTGACGAGTTCCTTTTTTTAATCTACAATAAATTTATGTCATACACAGAATTATCAAATCAGTTCAATATCGGGGAAGATGTTTTTTACCCTTCCGTAGGGTTATGTTCCATCCTTAATAGAGAAGAAAGGAACGGTAAGGATTATCTCAAGCTCTCACCCCGGGACACTGATTCAACAATTCTGCTTCCAGTCGAAAACGCATCGAATCTGGGTCTGAGACACCTCACAGAAAAGGATGACCTCATATCATCACTAAGAACACTCTCACTCCCGGTCGAGGATGAAGCCAAGGAGTGGAAACACAGGGTCGATAAGAATACGATGCGCCTCAAGGAGGGGACTGCATCCTCAATATGCAGGGTAATATCGTCACTGTACAACAGGTCAAAGATGAAGGAGCTCCCGTCTGTTGAGAAGAAGCTTTATGATACTGCACTTGTCATGCTTGTAGATGAAACGGTTTGTGTGCTAAAAAGGAGCGAGGAGGACGTAAGGAAGCTGATCTTCTCTTACCTGGAGAACTGTGCCGAGCTTTGACTTGATTGTAACTGCTGCAGGGAGCAGCTTGAGATTTAATTCCGATTCAAATACCAAGGCCAAAAAGGAGTGCGTCCTTATCGATGGAAGAAGTGTTCTCCGCCTTGCACTGGAGCCGTTTCTTTCACTTGAAGGGCTGTCGAGAGTGGTTATCACATATCCTGAAGGCCATAAAAACGACATCATCAATGCTCTCGGCAATATAATGTTGCCGGATGGTGTTACCCTCACCTTAATCCAGGGAGGAAAGAACCGCACAGAGTCGGTACGAAATGCCTGTCTCTTTCTCATAGAGGAGAAGACTCAATCATCATTCATTGCTATCCATGACGGGGCACGCCCGTATATAAGAAAGGAGCTCATAGAAAAAATACTATGTGATGCAGAAAAATACGGTGCATCTGCTCCGGCTCTCAAACTCACGGATGCAATCAAAGTCACAGAGGGGAATGAAGTAACAGCATCGCTTGACAGAAGTAAACTTGTACGTTTGCAGACACCTCAGATTTTCAACAGCAAAAAGCTTCTCGATATTTACGCTAATATGTCTCCAGATGAATCCTACCAGGATGACACAGAGCCCTATATCATGAATGGAGGAAAATGTTTCTTTACGGACGGGGACGATAAGAATATAAAGATAACGTACAGAAGCGACCTCAGGAGGAACGAAATGAGAATCGGAATGGGTAATGACATACACCGTCTTGAAGAGGGAAGAAAACTCTCACTCGGAGGGGTTGTGCTTCCCCATACAAGAGGTGAGGTGGCACATTCTGACGGGGATGTCCTCATCCATGCTGTTATAGATGCCATCCTCGGCGCCTCGGCACTCGGTGACATTGGATGTTACTTCCCGCCGGAAGATGACAGGTGGAAGAACAGCGACAGCAGAGAACTATTAAAGATCATTCTTGACACTGTCCATCCTGATATTATCAACCTTGATGCAACAATCACGCTCGAGGGATTTAAACTCGCCCCGCATATAAAAACAATCCGGGAGAGTCTCTCATCACTTCTGGGGGTAGATGTATCGAAAGTAAGTGTGAAGGCCAAGACAAATGAAGGCCTCGACTCCCTGGGGGAAGGCAAGGCCGTTAAAGCTGAAGTTGTAATCCTTCTCAATTGAGAAAGTCTTTTCTCTCCGGAGTGAAGATATCGAGAAGAACACCATCTTCAAGGCAGACAGCACCATGAAGCACTCCGCTCTCCTTGTATGTGGAGTCACCGGGTCCCAGAACCATCTTCTTACCGCCTATCTCGAACTCGAACCTTCCGCTTATGACGTATGAGCATTGCTCATGGATGTGTGCATGCGGCTTTCCAATTGCACCCTTTTTGAAATGAAGTTCACAAACCATGATGTTCTCGCTGTGTGCAAGTACCTTCCTTGTGACACCTTCCTCGGCATCAACTGCCGGAATATCCTTTCCAATATAGAAATTCCCCACTTTCATTTCTCCCTTGTTTTTGATAAGAAAAGCCGGATTCTGCTCCGGCTTTATGTCACTTCTTTGCGATAAGCATTGTCTTGGGATCAAGTGCAACTTTCATAGGCTTCGGTATGTTCTCACCGTGTGCCCTGACGACTGTGAGATTGACCTTCTCATGCTTCTCATCAAACTTAAGTGCAACAAGGACATCAATAAGCGGGAAATACTTCTCAAGCGTGTTGGGTACACCATACTCATCAAATGTAACATCCGGTCTTACAGGAGAAACTGCAAACCACACCTCAATGTTCATCTCCTTGGCAAAAGCTTTGATTTTGGCAATATCTTCCTCACTTGCAATTGTCAGCTTGAAGCCGTCAAAGAGAACGGCATCTGCCTTGAATGCGCCGTGGCTGATGAGGGATGAGAGGGAATCGAGAACTCTCTCAATCGGAACCTGCTCCTGGGAGAAGTTCATGACCACCCTGTTAGCAAGAATCTGGTTGTAGATATCCTGGGCATCATCGAGAGAATTGGACTCGACAATCTCCCTGTACACTTCCTTATACCAGTTGATGACGTGCTCGACATTGCCGGAGAAGGAAACATGAATCACATTCTCGCCCTTAAAAAGCTTATCTGTTGCGATATGGACAAGGCATGCTGTCTTACCTACACCTTTCTTCGATACGACAACACCAAGATTACCCTTACCCAGTCCTCCGTTAATTGACTCTTCAAAAACCCTAAGCGGGCTCACACTATTAAGCTGTTTTAAATCCATAATTAATCCTTGAAATGATTATAACACACAGCACAGAGGCCATGTGTTATATTTTTTCTTATTTCTGGTTCTTCTTTTCAGCGAACTTCTTCTTGAGCTCGTCAGAAACACTCATAGGAACCTTGCCGTACTTGGCAACTTCCATCGTGAACTCTGCCTTACCCTGTGTAAGAGAACGCAGGACAGTCGAATAACCGAACATCTCTGCAAGAGGAACTTCTGCTATGACTGTACACTGGTTATTGTCTTCCGTAGAGGAGATAATCATACCTCTTCTCTGGTTGATTGAACCGAAGATATTACCCTGGAACTCACTCGGACCTTCAACCTCAACCTTCATGATAGGTTCAAGGATAACCGGCTTTGCCTTCTCGTATGCTTCCTTGAATGCAGCAATTGATGCAATCTGGAATGCCATATCTGAAGAGTCGACAGGATGCCATGCACCATCGTTGACACATACCTTCACGCCGAGGACAGGGAATCCGAGGAGAGAACCCTTCTTGACTGCCTGCTGGAAACCTTTGTCACAGGAAGGAATGTACTCTGTAGGAATAGCACCACCCTTGACTTCGTCAACAAAGACATAGTCTGGAGCCGGCTCGTCAGGGTCTGTCTGAACAGTCGGTTCGATATAACCGGCAACACGTGCATACTGTCCCGAACCACCGGTCTGCTTCTTATGTGTATAGTTGAAGTCCGCTCTCTGGCTGATAGCTTCCCTGTAGGCAACCTCAGGCTGGCCGACCGTGACTTCTGCCTTATACTCTCTCTTCATTCTCTCAATGTAGACATCAAGATGAAGCTCTCCCATACCCTTGATGATGGTCTGGTTGGATTCCGGATCAACATAAGTCTGGAAGGTCGGGTCCTCTTTGGTAAACCTGTTAAGAGCCTTCGCCATATTGTCTGCAGCCTTCTTGTCAACCGGTGTGATAGCCAGCGAGATGACAGGATTAGGAACAAACATACTTGTCATTGAGTAGTTGAGAGACGGATCACAGAATGTATCGCCACTCGCGCAGTCAATGCCGAAGAGAGCAGCAATCTCGCCACACCCGCATTCGGAGATGTCTTCCATTGTGGAAGCATGCATCTTGACAAGTCTTCCTACAAGGAACTTCTTCTTGCTTCTTGTGTTGATGAGTGTATCACCCTTCTTGATACGGCCCTGATAGACACGTATGTATGTGAGCTGTCCGTACTGGCCGTCCTCCAACTTAAATGCAAGGATAACAGGCTTTGCATCTTCACGGCTTTCCAGAATGACTTCTTTCTCGTTGTTATCAAGGTCAAGTGCCCTGTTCTCGACATCTGTCGGGTTCGGGAGATAGTCGATGACACCATCAAGAAGAGGCTGTATACCCTTGTTCTTGTGGGCAGAACCCATGAATACCGGGCAGAGTTCCAGATTGATTGTAGCCCTTCTGATACATTCTTTCAGGAGTTCAATAGGAACATTCTCTTCAAGCATAGCCTCCATCAAGGCATCGTTACCTGTGCACATGCTAACAGCATCAAGAAGCTCTTCCCTCTTCTCCTCTGCCTCAGCTCTGAGTTCCTCCGGGATTTCCTCAACCCTGAGTCCGTCACCTGCAGGACCCGCATCAAAGTAGTTGGCCTTCATGTTGACAAGGTCGACAACACCGACATGCTTGTCTTCAAGCCCGATCGGGATTTCCATAAGGACGGCATTGAGATTAAGCTTCTCAATAAGCTGATCCTTTACTTTGTAAGGGTTGGCACCTGTACGGTCACACTTGTTGACAAACGCAATACGAGGAACATGATATCTCTTCATCTGGCGGTCAACAGTAATTGACTGAGACTGCACACCACCGACTGAACAAAGTACGAGAATGGCGCCGTCAAGAACACGCAATGACCTTTCAACCTCAATAGTGAAGTCGACATGGCCCGGAGTGTCAATAATGTTGATTTCATGGCCCTTCCAGTCTACGTTGGTCGCAGCTGATGCGATTGTGATTCCCCTCTCTCTTTCGAGCTCCATAGAGTCCATAGTTGCACCAACACCATCCTTGCCACGAACCTCGTGGATAGCATGAATCTTGTTGCAATAGTAGAGAATACGCTCAGACAGGGTTGTCTTACCCGAGTCGATGTGGGCGCTGATTCCGATGTTTCTCATACCAAGAAGATCGTGTTTCATTTGTTTTTACCTCATAGTAATTGAGAGTGGTTATTCCACTACTCTTAATATCTTATAAAAAATTTCAACTTTGAAATATTATGTAGTTTAAGTTTTTTGTTCAAGTATCTTGTTAATTAAAAATGAGTTATAAAATACACCTTTGGATATTTTTTGAACTATATATTTTCTGCCTTTTATTTCCTGCTCTTTAAAAACAGAAGATGGAGTGATAAAATCGAATTATGGCAACTGTATTTGAAATGATAAGAGACGGTTCTATCCCGTCATGTAAGATTTACGAAGACAATCTCTGCTTTGTTATTCTCGACCTCTCCCCTGTCAATAAGGGCCACGCACTTGTGATATCGAAAGAGGCAAAGCCTACCTTTGACAGTGTCCCGGAAGAGACACTTCATCATATGATTGATGTAGCTAAACTCGTTGACAGGAAAATGAGAGATGTTCTCAAAGCAGACGGAACAAACATCATAATCAATAATTCTCCGGCATCAGGCCAGGAAGTACCCCACCTCCATATCCACGTCATTCCACGCTTTGATGGCGACGGAAAGACCTTCTCGTTTCCAAAGAAGGAGAAGTATGCCGAGGGTGAGATGGAAAAATATGGAGAGATGCTGAAGATATGAGAAAATACATAGTCTTGCTGTTATCTGTCCTTCTTCTTGCATCATGTGCCTCATACACGATTGCCGAGGCGAGGGAGAATATCATATACCCCGTATCCGGTGGAAGTGAGACAAGAATAAGAGTGATAAATGAGGAAAAGGAACGGATAAAAGCAGAGGAAGAAGCAAAGAAGACAAATGAATATCCTGAAGATCTTGTATCCGTCACGCTCCCCTTCTACTACAATCCCGTCAGGAACACAACCTACAGGGAAGAGGGCACACAGGAATTCAATGCAATCTTCATTCCGCTCGGAGAAGAGGAACTTAGTGAAGAATCGCTTCTTGCAATCAAGTCCCTTCTCGAGAAGCATGACTTCACACTCACAGCACTCTCCGGGAGCCTTCTCAATCAAAGCAGGCTGGCAACCCTGATTGGGAAAGATGCCATAACGCTGGAGGGAGGAACAATCATCCTTGATGGAGTAGTCATCGAGGAGATCGAGTGTGATTATATCAAACTGGGTTTTACAGAGACGAGAAAGGTCGCTGTTTATAATAAGGATTATCATCCCGTCCTTCCGGAAACAGAAACAATAGATGAAACACTTGATCTTGTCGACAGACTTGAAAAACTTCTCTCCGAACCTCTGATAGATTCAATTTCGACAAAGGAAGATAATGCGAAGATACTCTTCCTCACTTCCATAGCACCCTCATCCCTTGACTGGACGAGCTGGACAGACTACAGCTACAGAGAGGAGAGGAACTTCCTTATCTCAGACCTTCTCCTTACATTGAACTGGAATGACACAATTGCACTCACACGCTTCAGCGAGGAAACTGACAGCAATTGGACAAGAAGTTACCGTGAGTTCGAAGAAAGACTCGATTTCATCTACTCGAAGAATATGATTGTGACCTCATCCTACATAATACCTGTTGAGAATATGCAAACAAGAAGCGTCGTCGCAACTTTCATTCTTCCATAAGGAGACAACAATGATTTACCACATAAAGAAAGAAGATTTTGAAAAGGAAGTTGTTTCCTCCTCAATTCCAGTCATCCTGGACTTCTATGCCAATTGGTGTGGCCCATGCAAGGCTCAGGGGAGAATTCTTGAGTCCCTCGCCCCGGAATGGGAGGGAAAAGTTAAGATTTGCAAGGCCAATGTCGATGAGGACCCCGCCTTTGCTGACATGTTCGACATAGAGACCATCCCCACCATTGTCTTCTATAAAGACGGAAACAAGATAGGACAATACAGTGGAGTATTGGAAAAAGAAGGCCTCAAGCGGATGCTTGAAATCTGATAAAAGACAAAGAGTCATAAGCTGGGACAAATTTATAGGAAAGCCGGAGATTTGTCTTAGACTATCACATCCCTTTAAACCCTTTTGAAGTGCATGAAGTAATGGCACTTTCTATAGATTATCAAAAAAAATAGATACACAGTGCAATATTACACAAATTAAATATGAATGTATATTTTTATGCCTATAAATTGCTAAAAAACAATAAAGCACATGCTTTTAGCAACTTATAAAAATAAAACTTGCTAAATACTCTGTTTTTCAGCTTTGACAGCAACTTTTCTTTGTTATACCATCAGTCACAGGAGAGATAATAAATGCTCATAGGCAGAAAAGAGGAAATTAACACGCTGGAGAGACTCTACAAAAGCGGTAATGCAGAATTTGTAGCAGTCTATGGAAGACGCAGGGTGGGGAAAACCTTTCTTATAGGTGAAACTTTCAAGAATCGCTTAACTTTCATGCATACGGGACTGGCCCCGATGGAAAGTGAATCCGACACACTCCTCAATGCTCAACTTGACAACTTTTACATATCTCTTGTCAGAAAAGGTGATGACAACATGAAAAGGCCTCAATCATGGTTTGAAGCATTCCTCCGGCTCGAAGAATACCTTGAGAAGTCGGTCAACGGCACAAGGCAATTAGTCTTCTTTGACGAACTTCCGTGGTTGGACACCCCTAAATCGGGTTTTATGCAAGCATTCGAAGCTTTCTGGAATTCATGGGGTTGTCACAGGGACAACCTTATGGTCATTGTCTGCGGGAGTGCCAATTCATGGGTCCAGGACAATCTTATCAATAACCATGGTGGCTTGTATAACAGACTGACATACATCATGAAACTTTCTCCCTTCACTTTGGGCGAATGTGAAGAGTTTCTGAAATCAAGAAGCGTAAAATTCTCACGGTATGATATAACCCAGTGCTATATGATCTTTGGAGGAATTCCATTCTACCTAAGAGCATTGGACCCCCAGTTGAGCCTCGCACAGAATGTCGACACGCTGTTTTTCAGGCACAATGCACCATTTCATGATGAATTTGAGCGACTATTCAATTCCATGTTCACAAATCCTGAGAAGGAAAAGGCAATAGTCTCCTTTCTCTACACACGAACAAGCGGGTACGTACGGAATGAAATCTCCAAGGCTACCGGGATAGCAAATGGAGGTGGGCTGACCCAATACCTCAATGCACTGATTGAATGTGACTTCATTGTCAAATATGTTCCATTCGGTGCGAGCAGGAAAGAAGAACACTACAGACTAACAGACCCGTTCTGTATGTTCTGTCTCCATTTCAAGGGAAAAAACAAAGATTACTGGGAGAAAAATGTAAACTCCCATGAACTGGCATCATGGAGAGGATTTGCATTCGAGAATGTCTCTTTCAATCATATTCCCCAGATCAAAAAAACATTGGGAATCTCAGGTGTCAATACAACAGAGTCAGGATGGGCCAAAAAGGAAGACAATACTCTCGGAATGCAAATTGACCTGATGCTCACCCGTGCTGACAATGTCATAAACATGTGCGAACTCAAGTTCTACAGTGATGATTTCACAGTTGACAAAACATATTACAGAAAACTGCTCTCCCGTGAGGAAGAGCTTAAAAAGCTTGTAAGCCGTAAAACTGTAATAAGAAGTACCCTTATTACTACATTCGGCCTTGTGGAGAATGAGTACAGCTCAGTCTTCACGAATGTAATTACACTTGACGATTTGTTTGAATGAACACTCTCCTGACACGCCTGGGGCCAATTCCCTATCTTAGGCGCATCTCCGGAAACATACCTCTGAAGCTCCTGAAAATAGCATCCACTTCCGGATTCTGATTTGAAAAATATGGGCGCGACTTACGCCACCGCCCGGGGATAGTTTTTTGCTTATCCTTAATTCTTCTTACTGAGATACTCATCAATAGCTTTGGCTGCTGTCTTACCTGCACCCATTGCCGATATAACAGTTGCAGCTCCCGTTACGGCATCACCGCCTGCATAGACAGCCTCACGTGATGTCAGGCCATCCTCATTGACGATGATTCCTCCGTGAGCATTGACCTCAAGACCCTTTGTCGTGTTCTTGATAAGCGGGTTCGGGCTTGTTCCAATGGCGATGACAACTGTATCGACATCGAGTTCAAATTCGCTTCCGGGGATTGCAATAGGTCTTCTTCTGCCCTTCTCATCAGGCTCGCCGAGCTGCATTTTGATACACTTTAGCCCTGTAACAAAGCCGTTCTTCGGGTCTCTCGGGTTATCGGGATTGTTGTAGCCGAGAACTTCAACAGGATTATTGAGGAGCTTGAAGTCAATCCCCTCTTCCATTGCATGCTCAACTTCTTCCTTTCTTGCAGGAAGCTCCTCAAGGGAACGTCTGTACACAATGTAGACGTGCTCTGCACCGAGACGGAGAGCTGTGCGGGCTGCATCCATTGCAACGTTACCGCCACCGACTACCGCAACCTTGCCACCCTTCATGATAGGAGTATTCGGATCATCCTTATAAGCCTTCATGAGGTTACTTCTTGTGAGGAACTCATTAGCTGAATAAACACCCTTAAGCGACTCACCCGGTATGTTCATGAAGTTCGGAAGACCTGCTCCGGATCCTACGAACACAGCTTCATACCCCATATCGAAAAGTTCATCAATGGTAAGTGTCTTGCCGATGACAACGTTTGTGTCAATATCGACTCCGAGAGCCTTGAGTCCATCAACTTCCTTTGCAACAATTGACTTCGGGAGCCTGAACTCGGGGATTCCGTAGACAAGAACACCGCCTGCAGTATGAAGTGCCTCAAAAACAGCAACCTTATAGCCTTTCTTGGCAAGATCACCTGCACATGTGAGACCTGATGGGCCGGAGCCTACAACTGCAACCTTATGACCGTTGGGCTGAGGTGCAACAGGGGCAGTCTTCACGTTTGCATTATGATAGTCAGCAACAAATCTCTCGAGTCTTCCGATTCCGACAGGTTCATACTTTACGCCGAGAGTACATTTGCTCTCGCACTGTGTCTCCTGCGGGCATACACGTCCACATACTGCAGGGAGAGAAGATGAGAGATTGATCGTCTGGTAAGCAGCCTCAAAATCCTCATCCTTTATATGAGCAATAAACTCCGGGATACTTATATTCACCGGGCATCCCTGCACACATGGTCTGTTCTTACAATTCAGACATCTTCCTGCCTCTTCGAGAGCAGTCTCGAGGGTATAACCGAGGGCAACCTCACTGAAGTTGTGAGCCCTTACTTCCGGTGCCTGGGTCGGCATCTCATGTTTCTTTGGATTAATAGCCATACTCCACTCCTCAAGCCTTCTTAAAAAGATTGCATGCTTCTTCATAAGCATGATGTTCGAAGTCAGAGTACATTCTTCCTCTACTCATGGCCTCATCAAAGTCGACTTCATAGCCGTTGAAATCAGGGCCGTCGACACATGCGAACTTCGTCACTTTCTTGCCGTCCTGGGTAAGAGTGAGCCTGCAGCCACCGCACATACCTGTACCGTCAATCATAATCGGGTTCATCGAAACTGTCACAGGAACATTATAAGGCTTACATGTAAGCACAACGAACTTCATCATGATTACCGGCCCGATGGCAATAACCATGTCAAAATGCTGCCCCGCATCAAGCATCTCCTTAAGAGGGACTGTCACGTTACCATGCCTTCCATATGAGCCGTCATCAGACATGACGACAAGATTATCGGAAGCAGCCCTGAACTCATCCTCACAGATCAGAAGATCCTTGTTTCTGAAGCCTATGATGCTTGTAACATTGGCACCGAGCTTATGGAACTCCTCGGCGACAGGCATTGCGATAGCACATCCGACACCACCGCCGATGATACATACATCCTTGATTCCCTCAGTATGTGTGGCAACTCCAAGCGGACCGACAAAGTCAGCAAGAGAATCACCCTCCTCCTTATGTTTGAGTTTCTCTGTTGTAGCTCCTACAACCTGGAAGATGATTTTAACTGTTCCCTCTTCTGCATTACTTCCCGCAATCGTCAAAGGAATTCTTTCACCGTCCCCGTCGACACGGAGGATGATGAACTGCCCCGGCATAGCTTTTCTTGCCACAAGGGGAGCTTCAATTTCCATCTGAATAACAGTTGGATTCAAGACTTTCTTTCTTACAATTCTGTACATCATGAACTCTCTACTTTTATTTTTATGGCCGGTCCAGACAACTGTACCAGCATTGAATAATATATCGATAAATCCTTAACAAGTGAATACTTTTATATGAGAAAAACAGCGCCACCCCAAGGCAGCGCCGTAAAATAGTCATATAGAGTATCAGAAGTCGACTTCAGTGTCGTAGTAACAACACTTGAGAAGCTTCACCATCTCCTCCTGGCTGGGCTGACGCGGGTTGCTTCCCGTACATGCGTCAAGGATTGCATTCCTTGCAATATCGTCAACTCTCTCGAGGAAAACACTTTCAGGAACAAAGCCGTTCTCTGTCGGATAACTGTCAGCTCCATAGTGTTTGATGCAATGCGGGATATTAAGCTCATCATTCATCTTCCTGAGGTATTTGATGAGAGCTTTAACCTTCTCGTCATCATCCTTCCCTTCAAGGTGCATATAATCAGCAATGACACCATAACGTTTCTTTGCTACAGGATCCTTGGCATTGAATGCGATTACCTTCGGCAGGTACATTGCGTTTGCAGCTCCATGGATGATATGAGCACCATAGTCAGCAAAGATAGCCCCAGTCTTATGAGCCATGGAGTGTACAATACCCAGGAGGGCATTGCTGAATGCCATCCCGGCAAGACATTGAGCATTGTGCATCCTGTCCCTGGCTTCCATGTCACCATTGTATGAGGGAACAAGATCCTTCATGATCATTTCAATAGCATGGATGGCAAGAGGATCTGTGTAGTCACAGTTAGCTGTGGAGACATAAGCCTCGATTGCATGTGTCATAGCATCCATACCTGTGTGTGCAACAAGCTTCTGCGGCATTGTCTCAGCTAAATCCGGATCCACGATAGCAACATCAGGGGTAATTTCAAAGTCTGCAATCGGGTATTTGATTCCCTTATGATAGTCTGTGATGATGGAGAATGCCGTCACCTCCGTTGCTGTTCCACTTGTGGATGAAATAGCACAGAAATGTGCTTTGCGTCTCAATTCCGGAATACCGAATACCTTGCACATTTCCTCGAATGTAATCTCAGGATACTCATACTTGATCCACATTGCCTTTGCAGCATCAATCGGAGAACCTCCGCCAAGTGCAATGATCCAATCCGGCTGGAAGGAAAGCATCTTCTCGGCCCCTTTCATGACAGTCTCAACAGATGGATCTGGCTCGATTCCGTCGATGATGGCAACTTCCATCCCTGCCTCTTTGAGGTTATTCTCAACTTTGTCCAGGAAGCCGAATCTCTTCATCGAGCCACCGCCCGTGCAGATAACGGCCTTCTTTCCCTTAAAGCTCTTCAATGCATCAATAGCGCCTTTGCCATGATATAAGTCACGAGGTAATGTAAAACGTGCCATATACGTCCTCCTAAATCTGAATATAAGAAAAATATAACACGAGCCTGCTCGAAAAGCTAGTTTTTTATCGATATATTTTTATAAAAACATCAGGAGAGCAATAACCGATAGAAAAAATGCGTTGATAACATCCTTTCGGTGTAAAAAAGAGATAACATAAGAAGAATCTCAATAACATAAGACTACTTGTTATGTTATTGCACAAAACATAAGAAAAGGATCGATTATTGTAAAAACTAACCTATCTCATCATTACAAGAAAGCACAGGCATTAATCAACTTCCGTGAGGCATAGCTTTAAGTCCCAAGAAGATTTTGTTGCAGCATTCATTTAAATTACAGATCTTGCCCCATAATAAAGAGGTAATCCCACCATGAGACTACCTCTTGTTGCTATTGCATCTTCTGTTCTCTCAGCCCAGAAGTACATCCAGGTCAAGCTCGGCCATGACTGCCGGGAGGGCGCAGTTCCAGGACTCAAGGACCTGGGGATGAACCTCTCCGTAAAGTCCGGCTCTCTTTCCGTTGTACATTATATAAGCAGCACGTCCAGGAATGAATCTAGGATCATTCTCAACTGGAAGTAGTGTGTACTCTTTCCTGAGGAAGTACATGAGTGTCTGAATATATGATGAAGCCTCGTTGTATCCTATCTGGACGTTGGAGGAGAGGAAGCCCATGCTGTTGGAAGTACGGGTTCCGCTGTTGTCATCAGGATCCTTCTTTGTAATCTTTCCACACTCGAATATCATATGAGGATAGACTGCGTGCCCCGATACACTCTCACTCTCGAGAAGGCATGGCAGGATACTCGGCCTAATCACCTCATAGTTCTCACTCATCGGGTTGGCAATGAAGACAGCCTCATCAGGTGTTATGTGCATATTGTCTATGTACTCCTTCCTGGAGCCGAGGTAGTTATACATCATCTCCTGGAAACCGAGTCCGACCATTATGTCCTTAACCTTTCTGGAGAACTCCTCAACTGCACTGAGGCGTCCCACTGTGAAGTCTGTCGGCATGACGGGTGTGAAATTCTTCAAGCCATAGCCAATCATCACGTCCTCCGCTATATCGACTTCATGCAAAAAGTCATTGCGGTACTCCGGACACTCAATGTAGACATACTCATCATCACAGATTGCATAGACTCCCATCTTCTTCAATGACTCAACACAGTCCTTCCCTGTAAGCGGAAGTCCGAGTTTCTTGTCTATTGCTTTTATACTTGCCCTCTGTGGCTGCTGGAAGTAATAAGGCACAGTGATCTCCCTTCCGTAAGGTGTGTCCTGGTTAAGTTTCACCTTTATAGGAAGAATCTCAAATCCCATGTCAGAAAGGTCACATGAGAGGATATTCGCTGCAAGCAGAAGGTCATTCAGGATAGGACCGGAAAGCTCGATGAAGAACTCACTGTCCCCGACTTCAACTGCACCTATGCGGGCTGAGTTGATAACAGGAGGGAATGAGAGTGTCTCGTTCTTGTCATCATAGAGGTAAGGGAACTTGTCGTAAGAGGAGACTATGTAGCCGTACTCCTTTCCCTTCGGATGCTTCTGGCAAATTTCCCTCAGCGTCAGTTCCTCTGTCATCCCGAGGGGGACGAACTTTGTCTTATCCGGATCAACTGCAGCATAATGCACAGGGTAATTAATAAGCTCCGAACGATATATACCCATAGCTATTGTCTTACGTTTACGACCGAAGTTGAAGCACAGCTTCTCCTGGCTCTGGATCAGGTTTACAAGAAGGTCATTGTCAACCTCGACTCCACGGCAGGCGAAACCTATCGAGAAGTCTCTGATCCCTATCGCACTCTCATGGTCGATAATCTCCCTTCCTTCATTATCCTTTGCCTCATCCTTTGTTGAGAAGAAGTCATAGTAGGGGATTTCTCCTGTCTCGTATGTCTTGAGAGCCCTTGCAACTCCTGCCGGCGACCAGAGGTCAGGACGGTTGGTATCGTTGAGCTCTATCTTTATTACATTATGCTCTGTGTCGTGTCCGTCCAGTTCGGCCTTTGCCACCGGAAAGATATCGACAAGCTCATCATCTGTCATCTTTTTCCCAAGAAGAGAAAAGAATAATTTTTCTGGAGCATCAATTTTCGGCATCAGTTACCCCTCCTTGTTCTTACTGCATCAATGTCGGGTGTGAAGAGCTCTCTGAGATCGTTGAGCCCCAGATGCATGAGAGCCATTCTGTCTATTCCAAGTCCCCATGCAAGGACAGGAACATCCACTCCCAGGCTCTTTGTGACTTCCGGGCGGAAGATTCCGGCCCCGCCGAGTTCGAACCATCCGAGGACCGGATGCTTTATATGAACTTCTATACTCGGTTCAGTGAACGGAAAATAACCCGGAACATATTTAACTTCCTCAGCACCAGCTATCTCCTCAGCAAACATTTTCAAGAGACCCAAAAGGTTCCTCAGGTTCACATCCTCTCCCAGCACAATACCTTCTGTCTGGTAGAAGTCTGCACCATGTGTGGCATCAACCTGGTCATAACGGAAGCAGCGAACAATGCCGAAATACTTTCCCGGGACCTTCGCCTTTGTCAGCTGATGAGCAGAGAGAACTGTGCCCTGACTTCTCAAAACCTGGCGGCGTGTAAACTCATGGTCAAATTTATAACCCCATCCACGGGAACCTGTGTTACCACCGTTCTCGTGTGTGGCAGCAACGCTGCTGAGCCACGGCTCCTCAATCTCCTTGCAATGTACCGGGTCCTTGACATAGTACACGTCATGGATATCTCTGGCAGAATGGAATTGCGGCATGAAAAGTGCATCCCCATTCCAGAACTCGTTCTCAACAAGTGGCCCGTCAAATTCCTCAAAACCAAGGGATGTGAGTTTGTCCTTGACCCACTGGAGGTAATTACCATACGGATTATGGCGTCCCGGAATGAGACGCTGCGTCGGAGCATTTATGCCGTAGGGTCTGAATGTGCCGTTCTTCCATGAACCGGATGATATCATCTCAGGAGTGAGAACCCCTAACTCCTCACCGGTAATATTTGCCTTAAGGACAGCCTCTTTGACTTCATTACCCTTATCGGTGAGACGGTAACCGACCTCTTCCCTCTCGACAAGCTTAAATGGAGATGACTGTGCGCCTCTCTTCTTTGCAAGGGCGGAAATAGCAGACCTTTCACTAAGAGAAAGTGAGCCGTCATCGATAAATCCATCGCCTACAGCCTTATTGAGAAGTATTCTCTGGAGTTTTGTCTCTTCAGGAAGGGATGAAGATACGGCGTGTGCCTTCTTCTCCTCGTCAAGAGAAGCACATCCTGCTTTAGAAAGAAGTCCGAATGCAGAACCGACATCACTCTTCTCGAGTCCAAGCTTTTCGCTGATCTCAGGCATTGTAGAAGGAGTTGATGTTATAAAGCTGAAGATTCTCTCGACAGGCATACCCTCCTTCTGGTATTCGCGTCCCAGATCCGTCAATTCATAGAGAGTCTTCTTCTCTCTTTTTGTCTCTTCCATGCATCCCTTGGCAGAAAGCCATGAGAAGGCTTGGTTGCACTGTCCGACTTTATAGCCGAGTTCATTTATGATTCTCTCTGCTGTAATGTCTTCACCGAGAGATACATGCCTCAGCAACCTGACCTCCAAAGGATGGAGATTCTTTACATCTATATCCATAAAAACTCCTTAAGCTTCGTTTTCCCCATAATAATAATTAACGGCCTGAAAAATTGAAAGAGTCCAAAGCCTCATCAAGGGTAAGAGAGACAAGTCCTCCCGGCTCCTTCTCCTTCCTGTCCCTGATAATCAACACTGAGTACCTGTCAGAGAAGCTCATCGCCTCCCAGACTTTTCTCTCGCTCTCGCTGTCAAGGACAAACACAATGATTGTGTCCTTACCTGGTGTCCTCACCAGGAGGCTGAAGGGGAAAGGCTTATAGACTTCATATCCTTTCTCAATAAGGGTGTCGCAAAGATAACGCTCTGCCCTCACCCAGGCAGGAACACAGACTGTCGGGTAGCTGTATTCCCCCTCTCCGGGACAACAGGCTCTTAGATCCCAGTTTCCTATTGTTCTGGGAGTTTTAAAAACCGGGGAATTAAAAAGTTTCTCTTCTGTCTTCTTATTCATTTATAAGCCTCTCTGCAGCACCAACTATTTCTTCTTTCGAGACAAGAGAGCTGCACTCAAGTCTCCTTGAAAACGGAAGCGGTGAATCAACAGAGTGCAGAACAATGATATCTGCATTGGGGTTAACTCCCTTTATGAGTCTGTACACTGTCTCCGCAACGCTTGACTGGAGCGGTGTATCCTCCAGGATAAGAACCTTCGTAAATTCCCTTCCGTACTCTTCTATCGCTTCCTCATCAAGTGGCTTGAGAGAAGCAATGTCGAGGAATGTACATACCTTGTCACTGAGGATATCCTTTGCTGTCGAGAAGGGACGTGAGTAACCGATGACAAGAAGGTCCTTACCCTCTCCGGAAACAATTGCCTTACCGAGGGGAAGAATAAATGAAGAGTCTCCTACATCATCATACTTCTTATCGTAGAGAGCCTTATGTTCGAGAAAGAGAACAGGACAGTTCTCATAGGATGCCCCCTTTAAAAGGGCCTTGGCTGACCTTGCATCCGATGGCGCAACAATCTTCATGCCGGGTATATTCATGAACATATTCTCAAGATTCTGCGTATGCTGAGCCCCATGTCCGGTACCACCGCCTGCCGCTGTTCTTACAATCATAGGACATCTTAGAGCACCTGCAGACATAAAGTAAGACTTTGATGCATGGTTAACCAGGGCATCGGAAGCAAGTGTAAGAAAATCACCATACATGATCTCGACTATCGGGTGCTCGGAGAGGTATGCAGCTCCCACCGCCATACCCGTGAAAGTCTCTTCACTCACAGGAGTCTCAAATACCTGCCCGGGATGTTTCTCATAGAGATTTCCCGTAACACCGAAGCACCCTCCGTAGAGCCCTATATCCTCCCCTATAAGCGAGAATTTATCAGAAGAGGAGAGGATATCATCCAGGGCTTCGCGTAGAGCCTCACGGTACGTTGCCCTGTGGACAGTTGTCTCGGAAGTGGAAACGAACTCACTCGAAGGAGGTGTGACGAGAGAAGAAACTTCTTCTGGAGTGAGAATATCATCCTTGGTTGACCATGCCCTCTCCCAGGCACTCTCGACTCTTTCCTTCTCCCTTAATTTCAACTCTTCGAATTCACTGTCACCTATCAAATGTTTTTGTCTGTAAATAAGAACAGGATCCTTCTCTGCCCATTCTCTCTCTTCATCTCTTGTGCGGTAGAAAAGCTTGTCGGATTTACTGTGTCCACATTGACGGTAAGTGTTACACTCAATAAAGAACGGCCTTTTATTTTCAATGATGTATTTTCTGGCTTCTTTCACTGCTAAGTAGACTGCATCAAAATCATTACCATCAACTGTCCTGTACTCAATACCATACCCAGAGGAACGGGAAGCAACCGAAGAGGTTGAAATCATGCGGCTTGATGAAGCAGACATCCCATAGTGATTATTCTCCATATAGAAGAGGACAGGCAGGTTCCACACGGACGAAAGGTTCATGGCCTCATGTAGAGTTCCCCTGCTTGACGCCCCGTCTCCGAAGATGGCAATTGAGATATTTTCTTTTTTCTGCCTCTTGAGTGCATATGCCACTCCCAGAGCAAGAGGAATTCCGGAACCTACAACTGCAGATGAGCCGAGGTTATAATGCTCTATATCAGTCATATGCATGCTACCGCCAAGTCCCATACAGAGCCCATGTCTTGAGCCCATCATCTCACTGAACATTTTATCCATCGATGATCCCGATGCAATATTAAAGCCGTGACAACGATGAGTAGGGACAAACCAATCACCTTTCTCCAGAGCCAGGCAGAGCCCCGTATGGGAAGCTTCCTGCCCGATTGAGAGATGGGTAGTACCATATAAATTACCCTTCCTGAACTCTTCATCTGTCTTCTCTTCAAAGAGACGTGACCTCAGAAGGAGTGTGATTACTTCTTTTTCATTCATAGTATTTCAACATGAGAAAGGGTACGAGGAAAGCTAGCTGCGGTCAAGAGATATAACACAAAGCAAAAACCGGGACTACCTATCCCGACAATTTTCTGTATGCTTGTTTTCCACAGCCTTTGTTCAATCACAATAGGTAGCTACAGCCTTCCTGAAATCATCAAGGGACATTCCTGCATCTTCGGCAGCACTGTTTTCACTGATCAGCCCCTTTTTCAAAAGACTGACAAGCGTTTTAATTGTACCCTTTGTTATTCCTTTGGATTCACCTATGGCTTCACCTTTTGTCATTCCTATGGCTTCACCCTCGGCTCTCACAAGATCAGTATATTTGGCTTCATCGTATTCTGTTAAACAGTTATGCTCATAAGGAATGTAAGGCATATGATCAAAGAGCCTCCAGATCAATTGCAATACAGAGCTACAGCCTTCCTGAAATCATCAATGGACATTCCAACATCTTCGGCAGCACTGTTTTCACTGATCAGCCCCTTTTTCAAAAGACTGACAAGCGTTTTAATTGTACCCTTTGTTATTCCTTTGGATTCACCTATGGCTTCACCTTTTGTCATTCCTATGGCTTCACCTTTTGTCATTCCTATGGCTTCACCCTCGGCTCTCACAAGATCAGTATATTTGGCTTCATCATATTCAGTTA
>CAVHPV010000016.1:0-38474 GCA_963638045.1 Faecalibacterium sp. CAG:74
ACTGGGATGAGGTTGATAACACGAGATTATATGAAGGAAGGGGCTTTGTATGCGCCTAAATGCGGGAAGCCAACGAAACTATACTAAAGCCTTTTTTTAATAAAATAGCCGCAACCTTTCAGCTACGGCCTTTATATTATTCCTCGTCCTTCAAGAGATGTGATACATAGTCCTCCGGGAGACTCTGTATGTACTCGTCGATGGCTCTGGCTACATTCTTGGAGTATGCCACAGCCTGGACAACTGTCTTGGCTCCGAGTACAACGTCGCCTGTAGCAAATACGCCCGGACATGTGGTCTCTCCATTTTAGTTGGTCAGTAATAGTCCATTTCAACGCCAGAAATTACAGCATAAGAGAGATGGTCAGTACCCCGGTGTTCTGGGTCATGCTCGTCATATTTATATTTGCAAATGCAGCTGGAACAATGATGGTCAGTGCGACCTCTCCGATAGCACAGAATCAGATAGGGCAGTCTGCTATGATTGCAGCAATGTGTGTCAGCATCATGACGCTGGCAAATATGTGTGGCCGTATAGGGTTCGGCTTCATCTATGACAGGCTTAAGGGATGGAACTCTCTTATCCTGGTACTTGTCATAAATGCAATTTCCATGTGTATGCTGACAGTAGCGAATAGCCTTGTGTACTTCATTCTCTGTATCTCTCTTGTGGGATTCTCGTTCGGGGGACTTCTTGTCGTCTTTGCACCTATTGTCAGGAACGTCTTCGGCTCCAAATACTACAACCGTAACTATGGCCTTATCTTCATAGGATACGGAATCGGTGCCTTTGTAGGTCCGAAAATCAGTTCGGGCTTCTATGACAGTACCGGAAGCTATGTTGCGGGGTATATAGGATCTGCCATCCTGGCTCTCCTTGCTGTGGCACTTGTCTTTGTCGCACGTAAGCTTACCTATGCAATGCAGAAATAGAAAACAGACCTCCTCGCCAAATAGATAGCAGGGGGCTTTATTTTCTGGTTAGATGATAGGGATGTTTTCTGCTTCACTTCGCAGAAACACAAGATGGAAAAGCAGTAGAGTTCGATTATGGCTCTTCACTATATGCTCATCGCTTATACTCGAACATTATATATCACGATCCAAGGGGTGGTGAATTATACCCAGGCTCAAATCACTGTACGTTTTCGCGATTTGAGCAGATTAAAAGAGATCCCTGTCGGAGTATATCTTTCCAACAGGGAGGCTGTTTTCTACTCAAAATTTCTCACAGATTTGATTGTTACTTTTCCTTTCTTCAGGCGAATATATGCATAAAATACGCAGAAAATGACAAAGACGATACAACATATGACCTGGAACAGTGACATGGAACGGGCTGAGAGATAGACCATGTAGAACTGGGCAAGGATAGCTAGGGAAGTAATTCCATAGAAAAGCCAGTTTGGCATATGAAGGAACGAAGCTTCCCATTGCTCCTTATAAAGCCTTGGTAGTCTCAGGGTGGCAATGCCTATGATCATTCTTAGTAGATATGCTACAAGGACAACATTATTGGTAATTTTGTTTATGCTGACGTTCAGGATAATGGGGATAATGCCGATAATCCAAATCATACCCATAAGGACAAAAGGTGCGTTGTTTTTATTTGTTCTTCCGAAAAATTCGGGGAACCATCCATCCCTAGTAGCACGGAGAAGAGGATTCGAACGTGCAGAATAAAATGAGTTGATAGTTGTGGCAAGGGCCATCAGAGGGCCTCCGATGATGAAGAGAATCATCAGCGGGGCGGGCAATATGGCTTCGGCAACAACGGTCAGTGGTTTTCCGGCTGTCTCACTGATGGGAAGAATGCCGGACTGTACCATTGCTATGCCCACATATACAACCAGGATAATTACGGATGAAATGATTATGGCGAGCGGGATATCCCGCTTGGGGTTTTCGGCATCCTTTCCGAAGTTGACAACCATATAATGTCCATAAGTTGAGAAGGCATATAGTGCTACGGCACTTGAGAAGCCTTTGAAGCCGTCTGTGAAGAAGTCCGGTGATGAGAAATCGAATGTCTGAGGACCGATTTTTGTCAGGCCGAAAGCTGTGAAAAGGAGAAGTGACCCGACAAGAATGGAGGTTAGGACTGTCTGGAGTCTAGCCATCGCGGAGACTCCCATCAGGTTCATGAGAAGGAAGAAGGTGAGACTAATAAGCGCGATGATGCGTCTGTCTACTGGAATTATGTAGTTCAGGTATGTTCCGAATGACAGTCCCATGACTGATATCCCAAGACATTGTGCAATGTAAGCAACGATATAGAATCCCGCAAATTTCTCTCCGAGCATTCTGTCGATTATGCTGTATTCACCTCCTTGAAGAACAAGTGAACTGCTCAGAAATATGAATGGTATAATACTGAAGAAGCCGGCAATTACTGCTGCTCCGTATGCCAGCCAAGCGGAAATCCCTGTTGCGGCAATGGCAGGTCCAACATATGTCACGACTCCGGCACCTATGACCTGGCCTGCAGCGATTGCGACGAGTTTGACAAGATTTAATCCTTTTCTAGTTTTTTCCATTTTTTTTCTCTCCCCCTTATTCTACTGTAACCCTGTCACAGTGGCTCAGGGCATAATCTGAGAGCTCATTCCCCAGTCCCGGCAGCTCCGGTACACTGTAGTAACCATTCTCCGGTTGATAGTCATAGACGCACAGGTTTTTGTTGAACTCCTGGAGATTATATACATGATGTTCATGTATTACAAAGTTTGGTATTGAAGCTTCAATGTGAAGTGCTGCTGCCGTGCATAGCGGACTAGCGCAGGTATGCACCTGTACCCCTATGTCATAAGTGTGAGCCATATCACAAATTTTCTTTGTCTCTGTTATTCCTCCACATGTGCCGACATCCGGCTGTATCATATGGACGGACATGTTTTCAAAATATGGGGCATACTGCCACCTTGTGTAGATACGTTCACCATTGGCAATTGGTATGTCAACATTGTCGGCTACATATTTTGTTGTTTTTGGTGTCGGGGTGTTCGGCTCTTCGTAGCAGAAGATATTGTACTTCTGGATCCTCCTTCCAATCTGGACGGCAGACATGGCATCCAGAAAGGAGTGGTTCTCCATTATGATGTCCACATTGTCTCCGACTGCTTCTCTCACAGCCTTAACCCGCTTCTCAACAAGGTTTACAAATTGGGGTTTCAGTAGCCCTGTACGCTGCTCTTCTGTAAATGTATTTCCCTCCTCATCGAATGTAAAGAAGTCGATTTTTACACAGTCATATCCCTCACTGACTGCTTTTTTTGCGTATCCGGCATAGTCTTCAGGAAGAAGTGCCGGTTTAAGTGTATCTCCCCATCCAAACTGGAGCTGGGAAGCATAAGTTCTCATTTTATTGCGGAATTTCCCTCCGAGAAGGACATACAAGGGAACACCGAATTTCTTTCCCTTTATATCCCAGAGTGCCATGTCGAGAGCAGAGAGAGCGGCAAAGAACACCGGTCCTCCGTTCTGGCCCCAGAAGGTCTGTTTGTAGATCTTCTCCCAGATCGGCTCTGTGTTCATAGGGTTAAGGCCGATAACCATATGGGAAAGTTCCTCTAACATCCCGAATGCCCCGGGAGCGGCGGATCCATAAGCCATAGCAGCCTCACCATCCCCGTAAATTCCTTCATCAGTGTAGATACGGCATACCACCGGTCTCCATGGAATATTGCTCCAATCGGCATCCTGACCCGGTTTTGTCTCTTTCATCTCTTTGCTGCTATGCAGTGCCATTACGTCAACTTTTGTTACTTTCATCTTCCTAACTCCTTTTTTTATCTGATTGTGATAATCTGCGCCTTCTCAATTGCCTCATCAGTAAGTTCCTGACCCAGTCCCGGAAGTTCCGGCACTTTGTAATATCCGTTTTCAGGCTGATAATCATATTTGCATGTTGCACGACAGTCAGGATGAAGAGCCCATTTATGGTGTTCGTGGATGATGAAGTTTGGAATCGCCGCCTCGATGTGCAGAGCTGCCGCTTTTGAGATTGGGCTGCCGCAGACATGAATCTGTGCTGCTACATCATAGGAGGCTGCCATATCACAGATTTTCTTTGCTTCGGAAATCCCTCCGCAGAGACATACATCAGGCTGGACGACCTGGAGTGAGCGTGCCTCAAGAAATGGCTGAAAACCTGTCCGATGGTAGATTCTTTCTCCACTTGCTATCGGGATGTTGACCTGTCTGTGTACTTCAAGCATATTGCCTGCGCAGAGTGGAGTGCAAGGTTCCTCCAGATAGAAGATACGCAGTTTTTCAAGTTTCTGTCCAAGCTGTACTGCAGAGATTGTGTCTGTATAGGAGTGGAGTTCTATTATGATATCGAGATCTTTGCCCCCTGCATCCCTCATTGCCTGGATGCGCTCAAAGGCCAGATCCACAGCTTCCTGGGATAGGATTCCTGTTGTCTTCCACGGTCCGCGTCCGTCAGGCTCACGGTTGCTTAAAGCAAGAGGGTCGACTTTTATTGCGGTATAACCTTCACTCATGGCTCTTTTTGTCACTGCGGCATAGTCTTCTGGTGTAATCATAAGCTTCTTGCCTGGAACTACTTCGTCCTGTCCCCAGCCAAACTGGAGCTGCGAGGCATAGACTCGGAGTTTTTCATTTGTTTTTCCTCCGAGCAATTGGTAAATAGGTGTGTTCAGTGCTTTTCCTTTAATATCCCAGAGAGCTATATCAACAGCACTCATGCCGGCACTTATGACGGTACCGCCTCCCATTCCCCAGAATGTTTTTCTGTAAAGCTTTTCCCAGATTTTCTCCGAATTCATAGGATCCTCTCCTATGATAAATTCTCCGAAATCCTGAATTATCCCGAACCCCGCACGGTATCCGCGGCCATAGGCCATCCCGACTTCTCCGTACCCGCTGATTCCCTCATCTGTGTTCACTCTCAGGATAATCGGGTTCCAGGTGTTCCTCCCCTGGCACGGGTTGCCACTGTCAATGAGCATGCAGTCCACACTTGTAATTTTCATTTTTCTTTCCTTTTTTCAGTAGAATTAAAAGGTGAATTGATTAAAAGATGATTTGTTCACCCAATTACTGAATATCACCAGAAACCAGGTAAGTCAAATTATTTTTTTTAAAATCGGGAAATTTGCTCACCCTTTATTCATTCTGTGTTATTGTGAAATCAGATAGTTTTAATTTTGAGAGGTTTGTTTTGGGAGATTTAAGTGATTTACAGATAAACAGGATGCCTGTGCATGAACAGGTGTTCAGTAGTTTAAAAAATGCAATAAGTGAAGGAAAATGGAAAGTCGGGGAAAAAATTCCGACTGAAGTTGAACTTGCAAAAGCATTCGGTGTAAACCGTCTCACCGTGCGTCTTGCTTTGCAACGTCTCGGGGGCATAGGAGTGCTTGAGTCGAGAGTCGGTGATGGGACATATGTGAAGGCGTTTGATTTTGGGGATTATGTTGATAAGACGAAGGAATTCTATCTTAATGAGGATGTTCTGGATAAAGTTTCTGAATTCAGGGAGGCTATAGAAGTTAATGCCCTGCGCCTGGCAATGAATAGGGCGTCGGAAGCGGAAATAGAGGAGCTTGATGCCATCTGCCATGAAATGGAGAATGCAAGGGCGGAGTATATAAAGAATCAGGATAAGGCAGATCTGGACAAGTTCCTCAATGCAGATATCGCATTCCACGGTAAAATATGCCAGATAGCACATAATGATTTATTTGTTTATGCATATGATGTTGCTCGCCCAGCTTTATATGAGTACATGAAGAGGCTTATCAATACCCGAAGTGATTCATGGATTCGGAAAGCATCTTCGGGTGACCCTGACAAACACCGCAGAGTCTGCAATGCGCTTAAGGAAAGAGACCTCGAGAAGTGTATGGAGGAATATGAGGATATAATCGACTACAAGGTGGAGTATTGAAAAAATGAGACCGCAGGTGAAATCTGCGGTCTTCTCAATTATTCTTCGTCCTTCAAGAGAGGTGATACATAGTCCTCCGGGAGGCTTTGTATATACTCGTCAATGGCTTTGGCCACATTCTTGGAGTATGCCACAGCCTGGACAACTGTCTTGGCTCCGAGTACGACGTCGCCTGCAGCAAATACGCCCGGGCATGTAGTCTCACCATTTTCGTTGGTCAGCAATAGTCCGTTCTTGGATGCCTGGAGGTTTCTTGTTGTGTTGACAAGTTTTGATTTAGGCCCCTGGCTTACTGCTATTATTGTGGAGTCTGCTTCGTAGAGTTGCGGCTCATTCTTGCGTCCTATTATATTTCCTTCCTCATCGAGTATATTCTCATCAATGATCGGGCCGTCATCTGTAATCTCGAGTGTGCTTCTTCCATAGAGGAACTCTGCTCCGTCAAGCCTTGCATATTCTGCCTCTTCCTCGCTTGCGTCTATCCTGTTACGGCGGGCAATGAGTGTTACATGCTTGGTACCCTTTCTCAAAAGTGTTCTTGCGACATCCATTGCGGTATTTCCCATACCGATGATTGCGACATTGTCTCCCAGGTGATATGCATCAGGGTTAGCCAGGAAGTCAATTGCAAAGTGCACGTTTCCAAGGCTTTCTCCCTTTATTGAAAGTTTCTTCGGTCTCCATACACCGGTTCCGATGAAGATTGCTCTGTAGCCGTCACGGAAGAGATCTTTTATCTCAAGGGCACCTCCGATAGTTGTGTTCGGTCTTATGTTGATGCCGATAGATCTCAGGAGTGTGTTGTATCTTGCAAGAATGGACTTCGGAAGTCTGAAGTCAGGGATGCCGTATTGCATGATACCACCGATCTTGTCTTTTGCATCAAAGATAGTTACCTTGTAGCCTCTCTTGGCCATCTCGATAGCAACCGTAATACCAGCCGGTCCGGCTCCGATAATTGCCATTCTCTTCCCATTCCACTCCGGGATATCGATCTTGATCTGATCAAGACAGGTGTCTGATATGTAGTTTTCAATTGATGATATATGGATAGGCTGTCCCTTCTTTCCCTGGATACAATTTCCCTCGCATTGCATCTGGTGGTTACACACCAGGGAGCAGACTACAGAGAGAGGATTGTTTGCGAAGAGCATATTTCCTGCCTCTCTGAGCTTTCCTTCCTTCAGCATGTGAATCATCTGGGGAATAGGTGTATGGATAGGACATCCGTTAAGCTGACACATCGGTTTTTTACATTCAAAGCAGCGGTTAGCCTCTGCCAGTACATGAAGAATCATAATTAGCCTCCATTAATCAACTTACCATCAAATGAGAAGGCAATTCCTACCATATTTTTAACTTTTCGTGTCTGCGGTGTTTAAAATTTGTGGAGGCAGCGATGATATTTGTTGGCAGGGAAGTGGAATTGGAAGAGCTGGAAAAGTAGTGGGTGAGGAACGGCTCCTTTTTTACTGTTATTCACGGAAGAATGAGAGTGGGGAAGACTCAGCTCATAAAGAAGTTCCTCTCCGGGAAAGATGGAATATATTATCCTGCCTCTGAGGAGGCTGATGTGATTCAGTAGTTATAAATTCCCAGTAAATGTTCTTTAACCTGCAGAGCGAAATCGATGTGATAATATTCCATCTATTTCTCCCAGTCTGCTTCAATCTCGTTAAAAACATCATCCATGCTGACTGTCTTACCTTCTTTGATTTGAGAAATTCCGTTAGACAGCATCTGATTGAATTCTCTTTTCGACATCTCATCATATGCCGGCACCTTGTTCTGCGGAACAGTCAATGAAAATGGAATACCCCCACAAATGATAATCTGGCGGTAGAACGCATCGATTGCAACAGACCTGGGAAGTCCAAGTTGAGAAAGAATACTCTCAGCTTGTGTCTTTATACTTGAATCTATTCTTACATTGACATTTGCTGTTTTAACTGCTGGCATAGTTTTGGCCTCCAACTATCCAAATAATACTCAAATGTATATCTGTTTGTAACACATTCACTACAATAAACAAGCTCAAATTAGGAGAATGCGTAACAGTTCAGCCCTGGGGTAGGTGAAAGCTTATGACGAAATGGCCACCTTGACGATTTTGGGGATGGCCTTTTCATATAAATATGAATAAACTTGAAGCAGGTTTAATGTTGAGGAGCGAAGATGTTTGCCCTGGTGGCTACAATCTTTTCGAGTGATGAGAAGATAGGCATCTTCCACTTCTTACATGTTCATGATCAGGATGTTACAGCAGATCCCTCTCCCAGATTTCTGCCTGAACCCACCGGTTTTAAATATGCGGATGTCAGATTCAAAATAAAATTCACGGGAATTAAGAGGCTCGAGCTAATAACTCCTTATGTTGTATTGTACGTCTGTAAACCCGCACGTTTTCCAAACCCGCGCATAATTTTCGCTTATTACATCTCCTGATATCAAACGGGTTATAGTCATCGTTGAATTCCAGTATCCTGCACAGAGAGAGGTCATTTCTCTCAATATTATAGAAAGTGCCGGATGAGAAGCTGAAGGACAGTAATGTATGCGGCTCCTTCATAAGGATGATGTGGTCTTAGGCTCTTGATGTTACAAGTCCCTTATATGGCAGGAGGACAGCCTCGATGTGCATCCATCCGATACCTTTTGAATGCTGCAATGAGTTTTTCCTCAAAACTGACAAGAAGGGAGTGGTTTGCACTTTTCTCAATCTCTGGTTTCACAGAATAGGTTGTGGAACTTTCCCATAAAAGAGACGATCTCCTGCTTTTTGATTGAAGAAAAGGCCATGCTTTTCACATGGCCCATCCTCTTTTATGCCTCGAGAGACCCGAGGGTGATCAGCTTACCGCTCATAGCGTCGAAGAGCATTATCCTGTCAGTGTTTATCCTGAAGTTGATACTGCTTCCAAGCTCAAAGCGCGAGTTACCGAAGATAACGCCGGTGAGGAGGAAATCATCAACTTTGACCTTGATTGTTGACTCCATTCCTGTAGGCATTGCTCCAAAGATCTCTCCAGTTATAGATCCGGTAGAAGCAATCTCGATGCATTCCGGTCTGACCCCGATAACAAAGCTTTCGCCGTCAATGCGGGGAACCTCATCAGGAATTTCACTCTCATCAACTCTGGCGATATGATAGTTGAAGTATTCGTCCTTGTTCGCCTTCTCAACATAGCCCTTTGAGTGAGATTTCTGCTTCTCCTCTGCATCCATTGATGCCTTCCTGTCATCCCTTTCCTTGTACCATTTGTTGAATGCAAAGTCCGTAGATGGCTTGAAGGTGAACTTTCTTCCTCCGAGCATAGTTAGAGATACTGTCCCGTCGGTATTGATCTTTCCCTGTGCATCGATAAAGTTGATTGACGGGTTCCCGACAAAATCAGCCGCAAATAGGTTGTTCGGTCTGTTGTATACTTCAAGTGGCGGGTCATATTGCTGGAGAACACCATTATTCATGAGGCAGATTCTTGTTGCAAGAGTCATTGCCTCCATCTGGTCATGTGTGACGTAGACGAAGGTGCTTCCTGTATTTACATGTAGTCTCTGCAGCTCGTAGCGCATCTCAAGGCGAAGCTTGGCATCAAGGTTCGAGAGAGGTTCGTCCATGAAGAGTACAGCCGGCTCAGGTGCAAGGGTACGAGCTATGGCGACTCTCTGTTGCTGTCCCCCGGAGAGTTCTGCCGGGTACCTGTCCATGAACATGCCGATCTTTACAAGTCTTGAGACTCTTCTTACGGAGAGGTCTATCTCCTCTTCGGTAAGCTTACGCACGCTCTTCTCTTCAATTCCATCCTTAAGGACATGAAACTCATCAGAGAGGCTCTTTCCCTCGCTCTTGAGGGTAGCTTGCCTCTCCTCAAGCTTTTTCTTCGATGAGTCGAGAAGTGCTTTCATATCATCATCGTTCTTCAAGGCAAGGAGCTTCTTTGCCGTCATCATCGAGATAATGTATGAGTCGATCAGTCTCAGCTGTGCTTTCTTCATATCGAGCTTTCCACTCTTGTCCTTCGACTCCTCGATATAACTCTTGAGTGTCGGGATATCGGAAAGGATGGCAATAAGTGAGGATGACTCTTTCGCTTCTGCGTCTATCACAGGGAGCTCTTCTTTTATGTTGTGGAGCCCGAATGAAATATTCTGGTAGACAGTCATGTTCGGCCAGAGTGCATAATTCTGGAAGAGGAACCCGACTTTTCTTTTGTTAGGCGGTACGTTGATTCCGCTCTCGGAGTCGAAAACCACCCTGTCTCCGATCGATATTTTCCCGCTTGTCGGAGTCTCAAGCCCGGCAATCATTCTCAGCGTAGTAGTCTTACCGCAGCCTGAAGGTCCTAGAAGCGTTACAAAGTCATTGTTCTCAATTGTGAGATTGAGGTCATCTACAGCGTAGAACTTGCCCCATCTCTTAGTTACGTGTTCAAGTTTAATTTCCGGCATCATCAACCTCCTATGCCGCTGTCAAGGCTTGCGCCTGTGATCTTATTGACTAATGTGTTGAATACAAGAAGGGTTACAATCAGGAGCAGGTTAATACCGCTTGAGAATGCATAGAGCCCCATCTCGTCGAAGTAATTGAGTGTTGTGGAGAGCAAGAAGCCCTGCGAGCATAGAAGCATGAAGAGACTCAATTCCCTGAGACATGTCATGAACGGGAGTAGGAATCCGCTGATGATTGATGTCTTCTGGATAGGGATGATTATTCTCGTCATTCTCTTGATCCATGGTACTCCCTGGATTACTGCTGACTCCTCTATTTCTCCAGAGAGTTGAAGCATGGAGTTCAATGCACTTCTTGATGCGAACGGGATGTACTTCACGGTACCCACTATGATAAGCCCTGTGTACGTATTAAACAGATTTAATTTTCCTGATGAGAAGAGAACGAAGAATGCGGCTCCCACAGCTATGGACGGCATCAAATAAGGCAGGAATGCTATGTTATTCACATAGTTGGCCCACTTGTTTCTTCTTTTCTTAGATATTGCATAGCCCAGCATCGTGCCGATGGTACCGGCAAAAAGACAGCAGGAGAGGGAGACAAGCAAAGTTCCCTTGTATGCACTCCATATCGTCTTATTGTAGAGGATACCCATCTGCCCGTACATACCGTTCTCCGTGATGTTTTCACTTGTAATCCACCATTTGGTAGTGAGGTTCTTCGTGTCTCCCGTGTAGAGGAAGCTGTAGTCCCCCGGGTTCGGGAGGAATGTCTCGAAGGCAAATGAGATAATCGGGAATATACTTGTGAAGAATGTTGTGATTATAAGAATCACGGCAATGACATATCTTCCGACTTTTCCGAGCTTTATCTTCGAAATTTGACCTGACTTGCCGGTGACGGTTGTGTAGTTCTTTCTGCTCTTGAGGCTTGCCTGGTTTATTACCATTATGGCACCTCCGAGGATCATCATGATGATAGCCAGGATACTGCTTTCTCCCTGGTAGCGTGCACGGAGCGTGATGTACCTTGTGGAGAGAGTTGAGAGCTTGAGGTAGTGAGGAACCGGATAGCTTCCCATTGCTCCTCCAAATACAAGCAGGACAGTCGAGAGAATTGCCGGCTTGATCATCGGGAGGGTGATACGGAACATAGTCTTCCACTTGGGAGTGTCAAGGATAGTTGCAGCCTCCTCAAGGTTGGAGTCCATGTTCTTGAAGATTCCGCCGATCAAAATATAGGCAAACGGTGCATAATGCATGCCGAGTACGACGATACTCGGGAAGAGACCGATGCACCACCATTTGGGCATGATTATTCCCAATGTTGCCAAGAGTCCGTTTGATGTTCCCGTTACAGCATTACTGTTGAAGAGGTTCTGCCACACAACGGCAAGTGTCCACTGCGGCATGATGTATGGGAAGATGAATATCGAGCTCAGATACTTGCGGAAGGCAAGATCTGTTCTTGTCACTAGAAACGCAAAGAGTCCTCCGTAGAGGATGGCAAAAAGACATGACCCGAAGGACAGCAGTAATGTATTCAATAGCGGTGTCCACAGGTTAGTCTTAGCAAGACTGCTTGTGAAAAGGTCCACATAGTTGACAAAGGTATAACCGGAAGCCTTGCCTGTGAGGTGTTGGTCAATTGTTCCCACGTGGATAGATACAGTGTCCTTGATGATAGCGACGATAGGGGAGACAGTCGTAATTGTCAGCACGATTCCCATCAGGAGAATAATTACGTTCTCAGGTTTTGACAGGAATGTTTTGAACTTGTTCCACCTTATACGGGCACCAGACACTTCTTTTAATGCGGCATTATCGCTCATGTAAAAGTTTCCTAATTTTTAAATACATGCCCAAGGGGAGGAATCCCCAAGGGCAATTCTGGTTTTTTAACGAATAACTAGTTGTTATATCTCTTGAGAGTGTCGATCCATGAACCGACTGTGAATGCGACAGATGCGCAATACTCAGGATCCTCAAGTACGAGGTGTCCTTCTTCTGTCCACCATGTGAGACCGCGGTCGTTGTTTGAAGGATAAACGACAACGCCGTCAACTGTTCCGCCTGTGGAGTGGTGATAGACAGCTTCGTTCTCTTCGACGACGACAGGGTTGCTTGAATATCCGCCGATATCCTTACCCCAAGCACTGAATCCGTCTTGTGTACATGTCATGTAAGCGATGAAAGCACAAGCTGTCCATGGAAGTGGAGAGTTCTCTGTGACGAAGAGGTAGTGGCAATAGCCGTAGCCGCCGATTCCCTTGTACCCATCCTCGTAAGCAGCAACCTTGATGTTGTTCTTGGAGACAGAGTCAGACTCCTGAACACTTCTGAGCTTTGAGTAAACGATGAGTCCGAACTGGTCTGTAGCTGAGTTTGTTACGAGTGTGTTACAGATAGGTCCGTCGTCTGTTTGCTTGTTGTAGCTTTCCATCCAGAGCTTGATCCATGCAAGAGAATATTTAGCATCTGCACTGAGGCCGAACTCTGTTGCTTTTTCAGCCATTGCGTCGACTGTCGGCTGAAGAGCAGCTTTCTCTGAAGCGGAGAGGGCATTGAATGCATCTTTCATGACTTTAGCATATTCATCTTTTGTGAGAGAGTAGAGGAAGTTTCTTCCAACCGGCTCACTGTCGATGTCCATGAAGAGACCATGCTCGCCCGGCATGACGAAATCCCAGCAATTGTCATATGTCTTGCTTCCTGTGCAGTTGTACATGAAGATCTTGTTGAGAGTCTGGAGAGCAAGATAACCTGTCCATGCATCAGCTGTTGTGCCGTTAGCCTGTGCCCATTCAAGAGGAATGAAAGTATCGAGGATACCTGTCTGGACCATCTTGCTTTCAATCTGGTTACCATCCTGGATGAGTGTCATTGCGAATGTGCCTGTTGCCTTCTGGCTGTCAGATGAGAGCATCTCGAAGATTGAGTTTTCTTTCGGCTGCTGCCACTCATAGTTGAGAGTGTAGTTGCTGTCAATGCTCTGCAGATAAGCGATGAAGAGAGGAAGAGCTGTCTTTCCTCTTGATGAGTTACCTACGCCATAGAATGTAGCGCCGTTTGATTCCTCAATAGCTTTCTTTGCAAGTTCTTCAAGGCTCATTGATTCTGCTTCCTTGATGACTTGCTGTACTCTTGAGAGTTCCTTAGCCGGAGCTGCTTCCTTACTTCCGTTAGCGAAGAGGGAGAAAGTCAGACATAGAACTGTTAAAATAACAATAAACTTCTTCATTTAGTTTCCTCCATTGAAATAGGTAGTTATTGTATAACCCCCGGTTAGCTTTTGCAAAATAAAAATGTTAATTTTTAGTTTTCCGTTAAAAATGGAAGGCAAACATTACTGAGAAATATAATCCTATAAATAATATTAATGGAGGTTCAATAGTTTACAGAGCCTAAAGGAGAAAATCTTCTTCACTTGACGGGGTGAGCCTTCCAATTGACGATTTTCCTCTCCCAATTGACGATTTTCTTCTCCAATTGACGGTTTCCCTTCCCCAATTAACGGTTTAGCCCTAAAAGCATGAATTTGGGTCATGAGACTGAAGTGCGACTTTAATGGGATGAAGAAAAAGGGTATTATTCTGTCTATCATGAAAGACAAGGCCAGGACATTATTATCTGTTTTTCTCTCCTTTCTGAAGGTAGGAGCATTCACATTTGGCGGAGGCTATGCAATGATAGCTCTCCTCGAGGATGAGTTTGTCCAGAAAAAGAAGTGGATAGGAAAAGATGAGTTCCTCGACATGACTGCCATTGCGGAGTCTACACCGGGACCAGTGGCTATCAACAGTGCGACATACATAGGCTATAAAATAGCGGGAGTTGCCGGATCCGTCACAGCAACAATTGCTGTTGTCATCCCGTCCTTTGTCACAATCTATGTAATCTCCCTCTTTTTTGAGAAGTTCCTTTCTCTTAAGTGGGTTGGGTATGCCTTCAATGGAATTCAGGCATGTGTTGTCTATCTGATTCTTACTGCGGGGCTGAAAATGCTTAAGGAGTCGGAGAAGGATGCATTGAGTATTTTCATATTCATAACGGTCTTGGTATTGAGTATCCTTTTCTCCATCCTTTCTGTCTCATTCTCATCCGTATTCTTTATCCTGCTTTCAGGGCTCCTCTATCTTGTGGTATTTGCAATGGGGAAGGGGGCTGAGAAATGATTCTTCTGAAACTCTTCTCCTCATTCTTTATCATAGGTCTTGTCTCCTTTGGAGGAGGCTATGGAATGATTTCCCTTATCAGGGAGACTGTCCTCAATAACGGATGGCTGACAGAGACGGAGTTGATATCATTCATAGCAGTCAGTGAGTCGACACCCGGCCCGATAGCAGTCAATATGGCTACCTTCATCGGCTCTTCGCAGGCAGGGCTTCTTGGCTCTTTTGTGTCGACACTGGGGGTAGTACTACCATCATTTATCATTATTCTTATAATAGCGGCTGCACTAAAGAACCTTATGAAGTATAGAAGTGTAAACGCATTCCTTTCCGGGGTGAGACCCTGTGTTATAGCCCTTATAATAGCAACTGCCATAACAATGGGGATTTCACAATTTGGACTGCTATCAACTCCTGATATGAAGTCGCTACTTGTCTTTTTGCTTCTCCTTATCATCCACTTCATTTACAAAATAGCAGCAAAAAAGACACCTTCCCCCATATTTATGATTGTCATTTCCGGTGTAATGGGAATGGCTGTATGGGGAATTACAGGATAGAGATGTAAGCACCTACTCCCCTGTAGTCCTCGTACTTTGGGTAGACCGGTATCTGGTAATAGAGCCCGATACTCATGTTGTAGTGCTTCCCGATCTGGAGGAGAGTGTAGAACTTCGGCCTGAACATAATGCCGTTGTAAGCAAGGAAGATTGTGGACGGGTCCTGCGGGATTTTTGCAAATTGCATATAGTAGCCTGCGTCTATTGCTACATAGGAGCGGCTGATCCAAGCTTCAGCAAGTTTCCATGCAAACATTGCTCCTGTCTCTGCCATAAATTCCAGGGATGCAGCTCCTCCGCTTCCTCCGATTGGTGCCATGAAGTAGTCTCCCAGCCCGTATATGGCAAATTGGAAGGAACTTGTCTCAAGACCCACGTTGATTCCTCCACCCAGGGCAAAGGTATCTTTCCTGAGCATTGTCGCACGGGCATAAAGGTCAAACATGAAGGAAGCTGTCTCTGCCTCACTCTGCCACCAGGTTTTGTCATTCTTCTTTGTCAGGACGTAACCGTGCTCTTCAAGTGCCTTGGTAAGAGACTCTATGAATTCATCATTTATCTCAATTGTTTCTGCAAAAAGACTTAAAGAGAAGAGGAGAATGAGCAGAATAGTAAGAATTCTCTTCATACTTCAGCCTCCTCTTCTTCACTATTCTGGTTAGATGAAGTTTCATCTCCAGTTTTCTTCTCCTCTCCATCGCTAGTGTCTTTTTCATCCGTCTTTTCATCTTCCCCGGAGTCTTCACCCTCAGAAGTTCCACCATCAGGAGTGGTTTCGCTAGGAGTGGTTTTATCTTTATCGGTTTCGGAATCAGTACCTCCAGTTGTATTCTCATCTGCACTGGTGTCTTTGTCTGTGCTGGTATCTGTGCTGGTATCTGTGCTGGTGTCTGTGTCTGTGTCTGTATCTGTGTCTGTGCCGGTATCTGTGTCTGTGCCGGTATCTGTGTCTGTACTGGTATCTGTGTCTGTACTGGTATCTGTGTCTGTACTGGTATCTGTGTCTGTGCCGGTATCTGTGTCTGTGGAAGGTTCTGTCACCTTTATTGTAGGTTCAAAGCTGTCCAGGGCATTCTGTCCACCTGAGTAAACGAAGTTGTAGATTGTTGTGCTGTCTTCCGGGTCCACTGCAAGGGTAAGAGACTGTGGACCGCTGTTCTTATCACATTTCCAGCTGTAGAGAAAAGGGTTGGACCCTGCTGAGAGGAATGTGTCTGTTACTCCTTTTGGTATCTCTGAAGCATCAAGCCTGAGATAAATGGAGCCGTCGGCAGTCGTGAAGTTGAAAGCCTGGAGAACATAATCATACTCGCCTGTGAATTTCAGTGTTCCCTTGGGAGTTCCTGTTTCATCATCATAAACAATCTGGGCAAAAACATATGTGCCGTCAGATTTCAATGCAATGCTTGCAAGGTGTTCGTCCTTCGAGTCTTTTTTCTGCAAGCTGTATGTTCCGATAATTGGATTCGGTACTTCCACGGAGCATGAGGCAAAAAGCAACATCAGGATTGAGAGTAACATTACAGCATAATTAACTTTCTTCATCTTTCTCAATCCTGCCTTGGGTTAATCTCTTCTGCCCCAAGACCGTTGCTTTGGGTTACTGTATAGGTTCCGGCGAAAGACTGGCTCTTCACGCTTATATTCGTAAATCCGATGGTTGCGGGATACCATCCCTTGACTGTGAGGCCTCCGGATGCATCACCGTCACCGCTCATCGATACATTCATTGTGTAGCTTCCGGTAGTGCTCATCCATTCCACTTCACCGAAGTTATTGTAGGAGAAGGATACTCTTCCTCCAAGTCCCTGTACGACAGCTGAATACTTTATGGTTCCGTTATTGAAGTAAGACTTCTCCGTAATACCATCAGAGAGGCTTCCAGTTCCCGCTTGCTTGATCTTGCCGTAGATGGCACTGTTCTTCCACTTATTGTTGATATCATAAGGATAGGGATATGCAGTCGTCAGATATTGCGTATCTATATATTCCCACGGTTTGAAACAGTAAATCTGCATGTACTTTATGAGCATATTTCCTGTTATCGCACTGTACCCGGCATCAACAGAGCTCCATGCTCCTTCACGTCCCAGGGAATCCTTACCCTTGATTGCAAAGTAATACTTTTTCCCGATGCCGGTCCTGATACTCGTTCTGATTATCTTTGTTTTTTCATTCAAAGTATCTGCCGTGATGTTCAGAATCTCACTGTAGCCTTCGCTGTCAGCACTTGTAACACTCTTCGACCAGTACCTGATATCAAAAGAGACTGCTGTTGTGTCACTGGAAAATGTCAGGGCAACAGGGTAGAGACCACCGCTTGCAGACTGGCCGCTGTACACTGTGTTGTCGGAAGCATTGAAGCCTTCAAGAGTATCGGGACGGGAGACACGGAAGCCCAGTCTGTCTACAACTTCGTCATAGCGCTTACTTGTCGCATACCCATAGTCGGCATTGGTGTTTGTCCTCACCGTGAAGTACTCATATGTGTGTTCCTCAACGCCGTCTGTCGTGCTGTAAGTTGTAGATACAGTGTATTCTCCTGTGGTACTGACGGGAATAATCTTGTAGTTCTCAAGCTCTTTCCACTCGCTTGCTTCATTGGTCCTGCCGAGTACGGTGTATGACCAGGTGGGATTATCCTGAGCTCCGAGAGTATCTCCGAATACAAATCTGAAGCCACCATTCATAATCTCTTTCTTAAGGATTTTTGTTGGTGGGGAGAGGAGGAAGCCTGTAGCCTCACTCGGCTTACCGTTAGCCTTTATCTTTGTTCCGTCATCCTGCTTAACGTCCCCGATAGCAATGATCTTATATGTATATTCAACACCAGACTTGATGGATGACGAATCGGTGTAAGACATTCTCTCCCCAGTCACCTCGGGCTGACTGTCACCTGCTGTAGTTGAGTAGATGAGTGTTTCACTTTCTTCCTCGGCACTTCTGTATATGTTCCAGTCGTAATTACCACCATTAGCCGGTGTCATCTTGTCCCAGCTGAGTGTTATTTCACTGTTGCTTGTTCCCTTTGAAGCTGTGAAGTTCTTTGGATCTTCAGGTGCACCTTTCACAAGTGTGTACCCGATACGGTAAGCACTGTTCTCACTCACTATCCCAGTATTGGAGATGGAAACAATATAAAAATAGAGTGGCGTACCACTGTACTTTTTATCTGGAGTGAAAGCAACTTCAGCAGTATTACCGCTGAAAGTGTAATCTGTAGCTGTGATTCCTGATGGTATAAGAACTGTCCACTCACTGTATCCTGTGGTGCTCCAGTAGATTTTGTAGCCTTTGACGTTTTCCACGGTATCCCATTTCAGGTTTATGTTGTCGTAGCTGTCTCCCTGGGCAGCGGTGAAATTCATCGGGGCTGTGAGTGTATTACCATAGGCAATTGCCGAGTAGTCTCCAAGGAGAGATAGGTTGGAGAAACTTCTTGCTCTGATCTTGTATTGGTAAGTCTTCCCTGCAACTACATTCTCATCCTCATAGCTGTTGGTATCTGTGGCGTTGGATGTCAGCTTTGTGAAGGTTTTACCATCCTCACTGCGGTAGATTTCATAGTAATCAGCACCTGTTACCTTGTTCCAGGTGATGACTACTTTGTCGACATATGCGGCCTTTGTTGCAGAAACATAAGAAGGAGCCTCCCCAATAAAGCCCATTTTTGTCGATATGGTTCCGGTTCCCTTCCCATATTCAACAACGCTGCTTCCCCAGATATCCCAATGGCAGGAGGTGAGGGAAAGAAGAGCAACAAACGATAACATCAAAAAAAGTATCTTTCTCATTTCTTTCCCCTAAAGTATCTTCACAAATCCTGAGTTCTGGATCTCTCTGCCGGAAGAGCCGGAGATTGTTACAGTATATGAACCACCATCAGAACTCGGTTTCACGCTGTTATACTTAATGGTCAAATCTTTCAATCTTTTATATCCATCAATTTTGTCTGTTTCGACTGATATACTACCTGCCCCGTTCCCCACCACTGTCAAGGAGTTGTCCAATTTATAACCAGATCTATCATTATGATTCACATCAAACCTTATATTTTCAGTGGTTTTCAAGGTCAATTTTCTCTCTGAGTCATAATATGATGAAATATTTAAATAATTCTTTTCTGGATTGTAAGTGAATGCATCATCTTCAAAATGAAATATAAATTTAGAGTCATAATAAGTTATTTCGATAGGATCATTGGGCCACGAAATCCACCAGTCGCCTTTTTCTTTGTCAGTGTAGGTAACTCCCGCAGTCTTATGAGTTATTTCATAGTTATCTACATATACAAATGCTGGCTGGAGTATCGAGTTCAAAATATTTATCCACTCCTCTGCTGTAGGCTGTCTGTAGACTGTATCACCTGTACTCTTTGAGGCTGATGTGGCAGAACCGTTACTTGCTTTTATCGAATAATTCGATATCGCATAAGTGTTTGTCATACGGCCACTTGCGTCGTTGTATGTGTATTGCTGTGTGCTCGGGTTATAACTCAGGTAACCGGATGCGGTGCTGCTTGTTCCGTTCGTTGTTGTCTTTTCCTTGTCATATGAGAGGGCGTTGGTATTTACGGTCACAGATCCTCCAAGGCCGTTGGTAATTGTGTATGATGTAGCTCCCGGAACCATCTCCCAGGTTACTGCCACGTATGGTGCATAGTAACCGTCACTTGTTACGGCAGATGCAACGTTCAATGTAGATACGGCAGCCAGACCGTATCCGACATGGCTGCTCTCGTCAAAGCCCTGGGCATTCTTCTCTGTCTCAGTTCCGTCCTGCCAAGCAGATTTAATTTCAACTGTTCCATCTTTAGTTTCTTCAGTTCTGACGGCACGTATTCTATAGGAGATAATCTTGTTTGTTGATTCGCTGTATGAGGTTCCGGTTACGGTCACATTACCAATACTTACTCCACCTGTTGTGACAGCACCGTTAATCAACTTCGACTCATATTTCTCTATCTCATAGCTTGTGGCATATTCCACTGTATCCCATGTCACGGTTATGCCGTCAACCTTCTCTCCTTTGCTTGCCTTTACATTCAGCGGAGGAGCAAAGAGCTTTCCTTCTGCTTCAGACCCTTTCAGCGCAGCAGTCCCATCCGCCATGAACGGGACAACCGTGTATGTATATTCGTTGCACAGAGGAGTATCGCCATCCAGGTTCTTAATCGATGTTGCATAGTCAGAGTAGGATGTTCCTGTCGTTTTACCTGGAAGATAATCTCCTCCGTTTCTCTTTATTCTGTAATAGGATGCACCTGTCGCTTCTTTCCAGGAGATTGTTATCTTATCTGGATCTTTTCCGCTGTCTTTGACGGTGGCATTCATCATTGCTGAGCCGAATACGGAGCCGGTCTCCACATCACTTTCAAGAGTTGGTTGATTAGACTGGGTCTTGTTGTAAGCTTTAAGTTTGAAATAGTACGGCTTCCCGTCAGTGCCGTCCTTCTTTGCACCGAGGAAAGCTTCTCCAGCTTTAGTTTCTGTCAACTTCTCCCAGTTGTTACCTTCTTTATTGTCTGAATAATAGAGTTCGTAAACAACATTCGTGTCGTCATCAACCGGCCAGGTTATTGTGATGCCATCAACTGATGTACTGTCGGATGCAGTGAGACCGGAAGGCTTGGCAAGAGAGTTTCCTTGTGCACTCTCTATGTCATATCTTGAGGATGTAGTTGTTGCTTTAATTTTGTAATCATGATTCTTTCCGTCATCATCTCTATCGAGAGTTACAGAGCAACTACCAGTCTTCGCCGGTTCAATATATCCACTTTTCTTCTCCCCGTCTTCATATATCTCATACGAATTGATAGTTTCATTTTCTTTCACCTTCCAGCTAAGAACTACAGCTTTGACGAGGTTCTTTGATGCCTTGAAGTCGGAAATCAAGTCGATAGCACCTGTTGTGCCCAGGGTTATCTCGTTAGAGCACTCAACTTTGAGTATTTCGGTGCCTCCAACTCTAAAACTGGCGTAGATGGAGTAGTATCTGAGGGTAGTGTCGTTGCTATCGATGCTTATTTTGTAAGATGAACCTTCTCCTTCTATTAATTCAGTTTTCTTTTCTAGATCAGACTCCAGTCTGTATTCTCCGCCGATATATACTTTTATTTCCTTCGATTTGTCTGTCTCTGTCCCTGATGTCTGGTCAGCAGCCGGCCGATCAGTAGTATCTCTTGTGAGCTTTGCTGTTTGCTCGTCGCTTGTTCCCGGGGTTTTTGTGCTGTCCTCTGTATCGTCCTTCTTTGTTTCCTCTTCCGTCTGTTCCTTGGGAGGATTGTAAGTGTAGCTGACGGTAATTGTCTTCGAATTAACGTCTCCGGTTATATTGAAATTTACATCTGTCGGAAGCCAGAAGGAGTAGACGTTCTTTATTACGGCTGCATTGTTTTCCATCTGGTATATCGCGTTCATACCTTCAAGCTGGTAGCCGTTGAGAACTCTGTATGAGTAGACTGTGTTGTCCTGGACAGTTTCATCTGTGTAGGAGACAGCTTCTCCAGCCTTAGTACCTTTGTGGTTCTCCTCCACCGTTGTCCATGTCTCGCCGTCTATGCTTCTCTGGATTGTGAATACAGGTGTTATGTCTGTCCTCTCCGGGAGCGAAGGTGTTGTCCAGGTGAGGGTGACTTTGCCTTTTTCTTTCCCTGACTCTGCCGTGAGGTCTATGACGCGCTCCGGAACAAGGGTTGAGTCAGTAAGGACTGTGTATGTGGCACTTTCTATTGTGTTGATTGCCTTTCCACCGGCATCCAGAACTTCAAGCTTCATCTTGAAGTCGTACTTTGTGTCTATATCGAGAGTAGTTGCAGGGTAGGAGTGGGTATGGTTCTCCAGATCCTCCTCTCCCAGTTCCAGTGTCTCTTTCCATTCCTCAGCAGACGAAAGCTTGTATGATATGTATATCTTGTATGAATAGAGAGCCTTCTTTTTCTCGGAGTTGTCAAGAACGGAGTATGCGTTCGATATGTCCCAGAATAGTGCCACCTGTTCGGAGTTTGCGACAGCTGAGAAGAGAATTTCTCCTATCGTCCCGCCCTGGACAAAGCTGCTCGGGTCCGAATAGAGTACGTTGCCTGAGCCTCGTGAACCTTTCATCGTGACTATTGAAAAGACGTATGAGACATTAGCACTTGTATTGCTGAGTTTATATGAAGTTCCCTCCACTACGTCCAGAAGCTGGAAACCACGTTCTATGAGGGATGAGTATGATGTCACAGTGCTGGCTTTCTGTGAGGAGCTGCCGTACTTTTTTGCCTCTATTCCCCATATCTGGTAGCTGGTTGCCCCCTCAACTTCATTCCATTTGACGGTTATTGTGTCTGCATAGCCGTTGGTTGCTGTTACACCGGATGGTGCTGAGGGAGCCGAGTAAGGCTGGAAGCCGTCATTGGGCTCTATCGGAGGAGCTGCAGAGCATGACGCGAGAATCAGGATAAGGATTATTGCTGCGGTGATAAAACTGTGTTTTATATATTTCTTCATGTAGTAATTCTTAACCATCTCTTTCTTTCGTTCCGGGAGTGATGATAATAAACCTCGGAAGATGTATCAAGGCTGTGGGGAGTTTATTTCTGACATTTTCGGAAAAAGTGTATATATTAAAAGGTTCTGTTGCGTTTTCTCTCTTGATTTATGCTTATGAGTGAAGAAATTACGCCTGTGTGTTTTCTTGCCGGTTTTTGTATTTTCACTCTCTGTTTTCTTTTGTCTCCATGTAATATACTTTTCCCGATGAGGATACTTTGCATTTCAGACACGACACGCTCCCTGGCCTTCTCACCCAATGTGAGAGACATATATAAGGATGTGGACCTTGTTCTGAGTGCCGGGGACATGCCTCTTGATAGCTACGATTATATTACGACAATGCTTAACAGTGATCTTTGCTATGTGTACGGCAACCATAATCTCAAGGATTTCAGAAAGACAATGAAGCTGGACGCTTTTCACATTGCCCACCATGAGGAGATATATACCCAGAAGTTCTACGGCTTCATGATAGACGGTAAGTGCTACCGCGACAGCAAGTCAGGGCTTCTGATTGCGGGGCTTGGAGGAAGCATGTCCTACAACGGGGGAGATAGCCAATATACGGAGACTGAGATGAGACTGCGTATGATGAAGCTTATTCCGGTTCTCCTCCGAAACAAAATTAAGTACGGACGCTATCTCGACATTCTCCTAACACATGCACCGCCTTATGCTCTGGGTGACGGACCGGACCTCTGTCACAGGGGATTCAGGACATTTGTAACGTTCATTGACAGGTTCAGTCCACGGTATGTCATACATGGTCATGTGCATCTTGATGACAGGAATGCAAATAGAATTGTCGAGAGAGGCGACACAAAAATAATCAATGCATATTCATCATACCTGTTGGATGATGAAACGCTTGGAGGCGATTGTGACAGATAATATGACGCTTGTTGATGATTTTGTTAAGGCAAGGCGTAAGGCGAGATTGCAACGTGTGTTCTCCACATTCAGGTGGAAGAATCCTGACCTTCTCTCCTTTTACGAAGTGACAAAGCTAATTAAGCCTGAAAGCCAGTCATATAAAGGGATGATGACCATTCCGGTGAAGAATATCATCGGGTCCGAGAACAGATACAACGACTTTTCGTCGGCATTTGCCCCGAAGAACACGAGTCTCCAGAAAAGATGGGAGAATATCGACAGGGCAAGACTTGAGGATGTGACGCTTCCTCCAATCAGCGTATACAAATTGGGTGACTGGTACTTTGTCAGGGACGGGAACCACCGTGTGTCGGTTGCACGTATGAACGGGCAGGAATTCATCGACGCGGAGGTCGTTGAACTCTCGAGCCATATAAAGCTCGAGGAGGGGATGACGCTGAACGAAATAAGAAAGCGTGTTGTCGAATGGGAACGGGAGCAATTCATAAAGCAATATAATCCGACCTATCTTCCGATGGAGAAGATTGTATTTACAACTCCCGGCTCCTACCCGGAGATGGTGAACCATATTCTGGTTCACAAATATTACGCAAACGAGCACCTCGACCATACACTTACATTTGAAGAAGGTGCCGTTAGCTGGTATAACAATGTATATAAGCCGATAGTCGATGCACTTGATAAGAAGCATCTTCTCTCCCTCTTTCCCGGTTATACTGAAGCCGACATCTACATGTGGCTTGTCAGGCGCTGGGATGAGATGAAGAGACAGGATGCATATATCTCCCAGGAGGCTGCCGCTGAGGACGTAAGGAAGGAGTCCGGCGGGCATTTTTTCAGGCGTTGGATTGACTATTTTAAAAGAAAATTGAGTAGGAAGTAGAAATGAGCAGAGCTGATGATATCTTTATTGCAAATATAAAGGAAATTCTCTCCTCCGGATTCTCCGATGAGGGGCTTGATGTGCGCCCGCACTGGAGTGACGGCACTCCCGCACATACAATAAAGAAGTTCGGAATAGTGAACAGGTATAACCTTAAAGAAGAGTTCCCGATCCTTACCATACGCCGCACTTACATGAAGTCTGCCATTAACGAACTGTTATGGATCTGGCAGAAGAAGTCAAACAACATACATGACCTTAAGTCCCATGTCTGGGACAGCTGGGCTGATGAGACCGGCTCCATCGGGAAGGCTTACGGCTACCAGCTTGGTGTGAAGCACCAATATAAGGAAGGAATGTTCGATCAGGTAGACAGGGTGATCTATGACCTTAAGCATAATCCTCAATCGAGAAGGATAATGACAAACATCTACAATCACCATGACCTTTGTGAAATGGCTCTGTACCCATGTGCATACTCCATGACATTCAATGTCTCAGGACGCACCCTCAACGGAATTCTCAACCAGCGCAGCCAGGATATGCTTACTGCCAACAACTGGAATGTCGTCCAATATGCCGTCCTCATGCATATGATGGCACAAGTGAGCGGGCTTGAGGTGGGGGAGCTTGTACACGTCATTGCAGATGCCCACATATATGACCGCCATATACCGATTGTGAAGGAGATAATTGAAAGCGAGTGCTATCCGGCACCTCAATTTGTGATGAACAGCGAAAAGAGTGATTTCTATTCCTTCACTGACGATGATTTCTCCCTCTCCGGGTATAAATACAACCCGAAGAAGTACAATATCGAAGTGGCAATTTGAGAGGTAAGGGATGCAGGCGATTCTACATTGTGACAGGAATTGGGGGATAGGAAAAAAGAATGATTTGATGTTCCATCTCCCACTCGATATGAAGTTTTTCAGGTCTCAAACCCTTGGTAAGATTGTCGTTATGGGTTCAAACACTCTTCTTTCTTTCCCGGAGGGTAAGCCACTTAAAAGAAGAACGAACATAGTTCTCTGGCCTGACGGGGACAGTGTAAGGGCTGAGAGGGACGGCTTCATCCTTGTCCGGTCTCTTCCTTCGCTTTTTGAAGAGATAAAGAAATACAAAAGCGAAGATGTCTTCATCATAGGGGGGGCTATGATGTACAGAACAATGCTTCCTTATTGTGATAAGGTGCTCTTGACGAAGGTCGATGCTGACGGCTCAGCCGAGGTCTTCTTTGAAAACCTTGATGAAAATCCCGGCTGGGTGGAGGAGAAGAGAGGAGACGAGATTATCGACAACGGCTACCCGATCCGGTTCTGCACATACAGAAACCTCTCTCCAAAGGAGCTTTGATATGCAAGTGAAGGGTAACTATGCAGAGGGCAGCATCACACGTCATATCTTTGCCCTTGCCTTTCCGACGCTATTGGCGGAACTTGTGAATGTTCTATACAGCATTGTCGACAGAATGTATATCGGCTATATGCCGGGTGACGGCACTCTTGCCCTCTCTGGAGTCGGTGTTGTTTTTCCCCTTATAAGCTTCATAAGTGCATTTTCATCGCTCATCTCATCCGGAGCTGCTCCGATAGCCGCTATAGAAAGAGGAAAGGGAAGAGATGACAGTGCAACTCTCATCATGGAAACGGCATTCACTTTCACCCTCCTGATTTCCCTTTTGTTGACATTTGTTCTCTTCGTCTTTCGTACTCCTCTTCTCTATTGGATGGGGGCTGATGAGAGTACAATAGGGTACGCCTGTGACTACTTTTCAATCTATGTAATAGGTTCTGTCTTTGTCCTGATAAGTGTCGGTTTCAACTCGTTTATCACAATGCAGGGCTTCGGAACAACCGGAATGATGACAGTTATCATAGGTGCTGTTTTAAATACTGCACTTGACCCGCTTTTTATCTATGTCTTCTCTCTCGGCGTCAAGGGTGCTGCAATTGCAACTGTATTCAGCCAGGCAGTCTCTTCTGTTTGGGTTATACTCTTTCTCAGGGGAAAGAAGTCAACGCTGAAACTTGAGAGGCTTATCCTCGACTGGAAGATTGTGAAGCGGATAATGAAGCTTGGTATATCGGGATTCATGTTCAAGATGACAAACTCCATCACTCAGGCTGCATCGAATATTACGATACGTTCCTTCGGCGGTGAACTCTCCACTCTTTATATCGGGGCGATGAGTATCATAAACTCAACCCGCGAGATGGTTTCCCTCCCGATATCGAGTATAACAAGTTCATCCCAACCCGTCATGGGATATAACTATGGGGCAGGAAAGGGAGAAAGAGTGTGCAGAACCATTAGGGTGATGACACTCTCCTCATTTTCCTATGCTCTTCTTGCATGGGGCTTTGTTATGGCATTTCCGGAGCTTTTGATCGGCATCTTCACTCCCGACAGTGCTCTTCTCAGTCTTACTGTGCCGTCAATGAGAATCTACTTCGCTGTTTTCTTCATGATGAGTTTGCAATCTTCAGGGCAGACGACATTCGTAGGGCTTAACCATCCGCGGAGTGCTGTCTTCTTCTCTCTTCTGAGGAAGGTCTTTTTGGTATTTCCACTCATCTTGATCCTTCCCCGCATAGGGATGGGAGTTGAAGGAGTTTTCTATGCTGAGGCGATAAGCCAGCTTGTGGGAGCCTCATGCTGCTACATAACTATGTATTTAACTGTCTATAGACCTATAAAAAGAGGATATTGCAACTGTAACGAGGAGGTTAACTATGGAGAGACAGGATAAGGAATTGGCATTTATGCTCAAATACGAGAATGTCGCATGGTATGATGAGGGAGAAATAAGGGTACTCGACAGAAGAGTGTATCCTCAGAAAACGGAGTTTGTTATCTGTCGTACTGTCATTGACGTCCGTGATGCCATCCGCGATATGGTCACCCAGTCCACTGGTCCTTACACCCTCGCTCCGATGGGGATGGCCCTTGCTGCCCGGGAAGCGGAAGGAAAGACCCCGGCTGAGGCAGAGAAATACCTTAAGGAAGCTTCCCTCACCATCTCTTCAGCCAGACCTACAACACAGAAAAGGATGTTCTCCCTAACCGAGAAGTGCATCCCTGTTGCTCTCAGGGCAATGGAGGAGGGAAAGAGGGCGGACTACGCCGTGAGGGATTTTGTCGTAGAGATGAACAACGAGCGCTATGCTCGTGTGGATAAAATTGCCCATAACCTTGTCGACAAATTCCCCCGGGGTGGAACTGTTATGACGCAATGCTATGCTGAGACTATATTGGGTCTTATGCTCCGAGAGTGCAGAAGACGGAATAACCCCATCAGGCTTTTCTGCCCGGAGACACGTCCCTTCTTCCAGGGTGCGAGGTTTACAAGTACAGTATGTTCAGAGATGGGATTTGACACCACTCTCATTACAGACAATATGCCGGCATTCGTCATGAAGAATGAACACGTCGATGTCTTTACATGTGCCGCTGATGCCATCAGTGTTGACGGCTATGTTTTCAACAAGGTTGGCACGAGCCAGATAGCCATATGTGCCTCATATTTCGGTGTCCCGGTTTATGTCACCGGAGCCCCGGACATAGGACACCCGACTTATGATACTGTTACAATAGAGATGAGGAACCCTGATGAGACACTCCAGGCTATGGGAGTGAGGACGGCAACTCAAGGTGTGAAGGGCTACTACCCTGCATTCGACATGACTCCACCGGAACTAATCACCGGTATTGTCACAGATAAGGGTATCTTTAATCCACATTCCCTTAAGGAGTATTTTGCTGACGGAAAACCGGCAGAGCTTACTGTTTAATTTGGAAAACGGGTAAAATAGTACATTTTACTTATGGAAAAACGGGCTGTGTTACTTGGTTTTTTACTGTAGGGTAAAGAGATGCTTTGGAGAAAGATTGAATCCGATATAAACAAATGGCTTGAAAATGGAAAAGATGCTCTTCTTATAACTGGTGCACGTGATAGAAAAATGCCTTTCTGCCTCTTCTTGTGATTATGTTTCGTTCAATCTTCTCGAAAGACCGGATGTTATAGGGGTTCTTGAGAATTGCATGGACAGAAACACAGAGTCTTTCGTTTCAAGAATCTCACTGCTGGCAGGAAGAGAGCAGAAGAAAGGCAAAACCATCATTTTTTTTTGATGAGATACAGCAATGCATAGAAATCCTTAAAGCAATAAAGTTTCTGGTTGAGGATGGTTCATACAGATATATTCTCAGTGGATCTCTCCTTGGTGTTGAGCTTGTTGGGATAAAGTCGGCCCCTGTGGGATATCTGAGTACAATGAATATGTTTCCTCTCGACTTTGGTGAGTTCCTGACTGCGTTGAATGTACAGCCGCAGTTGTTAAGCACACTCAGAAAGCACTATGAGGAGAGAAAGCCTGTTGATAGTATAGTTCATGAGAAACTTATTGAGATTTTTTATCTTTATCTTCTAATAGGCGGGATGCCGGCAGCTGTCCAGTCATTTGTTGACATAGGGGATTTTATGGATGTCGTAGCGATCCATAAGAAGATAATCGAGCAATACAAGGTCGATTTCACCAGGTATGAGCAAGAACAAAAACTTAAGCTTATCGGGGCATATAATCTCATTCCCGCTGAGCTTAACTCCAAAAACAAACGCTTTATCTTCACCGATCTCGATAAGAATCTGAGGTTTGAGAGATATGAGGATTCCTTTCTCTGGCTTTCCTCAGCAGGAGTGGCCATTCCCGTATTTAATACTACTGAGCCTGCCATACCACTTGAAATTAACAGAAAGAAAAATCTCTTCAAACTCTTTCTCTCAGATGTAGGACTTTTGAGTACATTATACGGCAATGCCACAAAACTGAAGCTCCTTGATAACGGGATTGATATAAACTTCGGAGCGATATTTGAGAATGCAATTGCAGAGGAGCTTCATTCAAGGTGGTATAACCTTTATTACTACAATAGTAAGAAGAGGGGAGAGGTTGATTTTTTGATTGAGCATGATGTGGCTTGCCTTCCGATTGGGGTGAAGAGCGGAAAAGACTATTCTGTCCATTCTGCCCTGGATAATCTTCTCTCTAATCCCGATTTGAACATTCCATGTGCATATGTATTGTCAAAGGGAAATGTTAAGGTGGATGGTAAAACTGTCTATCTGCCGGTATATATGACTATGTTCATAGAAGAGAGTCCGCTATCTGTGAAAGTTTCTGTCCATGACCTTTCAGGGCTTATGCTGATATAATCTGAAAAAGTTGCATATTGTTATTTGTTTTTATGGAAAAAGTTGCAGGAAGTGTTATATTTAAGTAGGAAAAAGTTCCAATTTGTTGCAGGATAATGGGATGCTAAGGCGTAAAATTGAGAAGAAGATTGAGTATTGGATTGAACATAGGGAGCTGAAGAAAGCTTTTATGATAGAAGGGGCCCGACAGGTTGGGAAGACGTTCTCTGTGCGCTCTGTTCTTGAGAGGATGAGGGTGAACTATGTTGAGGTTAATCTTTTTACAGACAAGGATTTTGCAGCTGCAATAGAGAGAATAAACAGTGTCGATGATCTTGTTTCATATATATCTGTATTGAAGAATATTACCCCTGAGAAGGGTAAGACTGTGATTTTCTTTGATGAAATACAGGAAGGAAAGGAGTTGATCACAAAGATAAAGTTCCTTGTTGATGAAGGTTCTTTCAGATATATCCTCTCCGGATCTCTACTTGGAATAGCAATGAGAAATATCTCATCTGTTCCTGTCGGCTACCTCATGAAGGAGAGGATGTATCCTCTGGACTTTGAGGAATTTCTGCAGATTTATTCATTCACTGATGAGATAAAGTCTCTTCTCAAAAGCTCTTTTGATAATCTCTCCCCTGTTCCGGAGTATATCCACAGTGAGATAATGAAGAGGTACTATTATTACCTTGTTGTCGGAGGCATGCCTGAGGCTGTTATGAGTTTTATGGACAGGCATGATCTCAATGAGGTGGGTTTAATTCAGGAAGGAATCATTGACCAATACAGGGACGATTTCTCGAAGTATGAGGAGGAGAATAGGAAGCTCTTTCTGAGAAGCATATATGATAGGATTCCCGGTGAATTGATGAATCCCAATAAGAGATTCAACTATGCCTCAGTCAGGAAGGGACTCTCATCCGAGAGGAGTTTTGACAGCTTCATGTGGCTGACTTATGCCGAGGTCGCACTCCCCGTTTATAATGTCGTATCTCCCTCTATGCCTCTTCTCCTCAATGAAAAAAACAACCTTTTCAAACTCTTTCTTTCTGATGTGGGCCTTTTGTCATATATGCTGGGAGAGGAGACAAGGAGAGCAATGGTATTGAGAAATGAGGATGTCAACTACGGTGCTGTATTCGAGAATGCTGTGGCAATGGAGCTCTTCTGCCATGGCTTTCAGGTTTATTATTACAATTCGAAGAAACACGGAGAAGTGGATTTTGTAGTGGAGTATAAGGGGAAAGTCCTTCCTATAGAGGTGAAGAGCGGAAAGACATACCAGCGTCATAGTGCACTAAATAACCTTCTAGAGATGAAAGAGCAATATGGAATCGAAGATTCTGTCGTTCTCTCATCATCCAATGTAAAAAGGGAGAACGGCATAACCTATCTCCCTGTGTACATGCTTATGTTTCTCCAGCGGGAGGAGCATGACCTCCCTATCGTGAATCCGGGACCCCTTACTCTATCCTGACTGCGTCCGCGTCATCAAGCGGGGCTGTCTTCTCTTCAGGAGTCCATTTGCATCCGAAGTAGAAAACAATGGAAAGTATCGTTCCGACAGACCATCCAATCGGCCAGCTGAGCCATATTCCCGTGACTCCGAGAGCGGTTGACGAAAGAACATAGGCAATGCCGACTCTGAGGATAAGGTCGGAGAAGGTCGTAATCATGAACTTCTTCATGAGGCTTGCTCCCTTTAAAATACCGTCGCAGATGAGTTTTACACAGACTATCGGGTAGAAAGGACAGACAATACGGAGGAAAAGACGTCCTGTCTCAAGGGCCTTTGCTGACGGATTGTCCATGAAGAGCGTGAGGAGAAAGTCCGATGCAAAAACATAGAGAAGTATGAACGGCACCGAGAGAATCCATACCATTTTGATTCCGCTCCAGCAACCGGCCTTGACTCTATCGGGTTTGTTAGCCCCGAGGTTCTGTGCTGTATAGTTCGAAACTCCGTTTCCGATTGTCTGGAAGGATGTAATTACAAGGTTATTGAGCTTGATTGCAGCAGAGTAGCCCGCAATTACGGCAGAGCCGAAACTGTTGATGATTGACTGCAGAATTATGTTGCCGACACTGACAAAGCTCTGCTGGAGTGTTGAAGGAATGGCAATAGAGATGAAAGACTTGAAGAGTGTTTTGCTGAAGAGCTTTATTCTCCCCTCTGTTTTTATCATTCTCAGTCTCTTCAGAACAAAGATAAGTGCAAGCACAGCACTGACTCCCTGGCAGATGTATGTTGCCCACGCAACTCCTGCTACTCCCATGTGGAAGGATGTTACAAAGAGTATATCCATAAAGATATTTGCCGTTGAGGAGAAGGCAAGGAAGATGAAAGGTGTCCTGCTGTCACCCAGGGCCGAGAATATACCCGTACTCACGTTGTAAAGAAAGAGGAACGGAAGCCCGAGTGTGTAGATATCGAGATAAAGTGCACTGTCGGCAATGATGTTGTCGGGTGTGTTGATGAGACTGAGGAACCAGTCCATTGACACAAGGCCTATGACCATCAAGACCACACAACAGACTGCAGTCGAGATGAGGGATGTGGTGATGGCGCTCTTCATGTTGGAGTAATCCTTTGCCCCGAAGAGACGCGATGTGATGACCGAGCACCCTATATTGCATCCGAATGCGAATGCAATGAAGATAAGGGTGATCTCATAGCTGTTGCCTACAGCAGCAAGTGCATCCTCTGAAATGAATTTTCCGGCAACAAAGCTGTCTGCAATGTTATAGAGCTGCTGGAAAACAATCGATCCGAACAGGGGGAGGCAAAAATCTACAAGAACCTTCCCCGGCTTTCCTATTGTTAAATCTCTGTTCATAATTATTTCCAAACGGGATAATATATCTTTTAATATTTTTTGAAAATATAGGAGGACTCGCGTCCTCCACATTCTAATTGTCTGTTATATCGACACCGAAATACTTCAAGGAGAGCTTTTTTAGAGTCCCGTCTTCCCTGAGCTGGGAGAGGGCGGCATCGACTGCCTCTCTGAGGGAAGCTGAATCATCCCCCTTCCTCATAGGGATCGCCACTCTTGTCGTGTCATAATCGATACATGCGATTTTGAAGGGAGCATCCGGATGAGCCTTCATGTAGTCGTAGTATGTCACCTCAGCATTGAGGGTGGCATCTATTCTCCCTGCAGAGAGAAGCTCGAATGTCTGCACGAGATCATCGACTCCCGAGACAGTTGCTCCGTACTTCTCGGCAACCTCCGCATACGTGCTCGATATTGTATTTGCTGTCCTCTTTCCCTTCAGGTCTTCCATCGAGGAGATGGACGTATTGTCACTTCTGGTTATAACTGCTGTTTTGTTGTAGGCATATGGTGTTGAGAAGTCATATTTGGCTGCTCTCTCAGGTGTTATGTCAACACCGTTTATCATTATGTCATAGCGTCCGGCATCGAGTCCTGCAAGCAGTCCGTCCCACTCGCCCTCTATGAATACTGCCTTTACGCCGAGTATTGATGCAATCGCCTCTCCGATTTCTGTGTCGAATCCGACAAGCTTATCGGTCTCATCATGATAAGTCCATGGCGCCCATGTTCCTTCCATTGCGATTGTTATCTCGCCACTGGCCTTAATCCTCTCCAGCTGGTCGCTGGAGTCTACATTTTCCTTGCTTCCACCGGCTGCTATCGAATTGGTCAGCAGAATAGCGATGAGTGAAATTGTAATGAATCTCTTCATCTCTCTTTCTCCTTATTTTATTTTTGTAAGTTCCATTCTTGAAATGAACTCTCTTGTCCTCTCTTTCTGCGGATGCTCGAAGAAGGCCTTTGTCTCTCCTTCCTCGACAATTACACCATTCTCCATGAAAACTGTACGGGTCGCAACCTGGCGTGCAAATGCCATCTCATGTGTGACGACTATCATTGTCATCCCCTCATCTGCAAGATCCTTCATTACGGAGAGCACCTCTCCTGTGAGCTCCGGGTCAAGTGCCGATGTGGGCTCGTCGAAATAAATAAGGCTCGGCCCCGTTGCAAGTGCACGTGCTATTGCGACTCTTTGCTGCTGTCCGCCGGAGAGGGCTGAAGGGTAGTAGTCACTGTGGTCAAGAAGGCCTACCTTCTCAAGGTATTTTTCACCTGTCTTTCTTGCTTCAGCCTTATTCATCCTCCGTGCTGTAACAAGTCCTTCCATGACATTTTCAATTGCTGTTTTGTTGCTGAAGAGGTTATAGCCCTGGAAGACAAAACCCGTATGCATCCTGATATCTCTTATCTCTCTCTTTGTGATTGAAGATAGATCATACTCACTTCCATTGAAGAGGAGAGTACCACTGTCTGCTTTCTCAAGGAAATTCAAGCATCTCAGGAGGGTTGTCTTTCCGCTACCGGAAGGCCCCAGGACAGCTATGACATCTCCCTTCTCAACCTCGAGTGATATCCCGTCAAGCACCTTGAGGCTGCCGAAGCTTTTTTTAGTATCCTTCACGCTTAATATCATCACCAGCCCCTCTTTTTGAATTTCTTCTCTCCCCATGCCTGTACCTTGGTTAGAATCGTACACATCATGAGGTAGATAAGACCGACTTCAATGTAAAGGACAAGCGGTTCATAAGTTCTTGCAACAATACGCTGTGTCGACATGAACATCTCTGTCACTGTTATATTTGCAGCAAGGGATGTGTCCTTGACCATCCCGATTACCGAGTTGAAGAGTGTCGGAAATGCAATACGGAAAGCTTGTGGAAGTATTATTCTCCGCATGGTTTGCATCCAGCTCATCCCGACGCATTCCCCTGCCTCCAACTGTCCTTTTGGAACTGCCAGGATGGCTACTCTTATTGTCTCGGCAGAATATGCCCCTTCATTGATTGAAAAGACAATCACTGCTGCCGGGAACGGATCAATGAGAATTCCCAGTGATGGCAGACCGTAGAATATGACAAAGAGCTGGACAAGAAGCGGTGTACCTCTTATTACCCATATGTAGAAGCGGGCTATGGTCTTGAGCACCGGGATTTTTGCTATCTGGATAAGTGCAACAACGGTTGCAATTATGAGTGCAAAGAAGAATGAGAGGATGGTAAGCGGGATAGTGACTTCAAGACCCGGCTTCAATATCTTCCAAAAGGAATCAATGATGAGATTCCATATTCTGGTGTCCACTCTTCTCTCCTTCTCTTTTCAACTCGAAAATTAATCGCTTGGGGGTGGGAGTGTCAACTGCCTCATTATATAAAAGAGGAGGAGGGAAGCGAAAAAAGGGAAATAAAATGCACCCCGGAGGGTGCCATGCATCACAGCGAATTATAGAGGCCCTCGTACTTCTTTGATGAAGCCTTCCAGGACCAGTCTGCTTTGAGTTCCCGCTTTTGCATTTCAACCCACAATTCCCGCTTTTGTGTGTAAATGTAATAGGCATAGTTTATTCTTCCAAGGAGCACTTCGGGTGTGAAGTCATAGAAAGAGAGACCCGTTCCCGTGTTTTCAAATTCGTCGAACGGGACGACTGTGTCCCTGAGTCCACCTGTCTCGTGGACAATCGGGACGGCTCCGTACTTGAGGGATATAAGCTGTGTCAGTCCACATGGCTCAAATGCAGAAGGCACAAGGAATGCATCAGAGGCACTGTATATCTTTCTCGAGAGTGCATCTGAGAATTCAATCTTTGCCTTGACCTTATCGGGGTACTTTGATTCATAATACCTGAACATGTTTTCGAAGTAGTTGTCACCTGTTCCAAGTACTACAAAGTTGATGTTCATACTACAGATACGGTCCATGATGGAGTCTATGAGTGACATCCCCTTCTGGTCGGTGAGTCGGCTTACTATGGCAATCATGAATGCATCTTTGTCTTCTTTGAGTCCCAGTTCTCTCTGGAGTGAGAGTTTGTTCTTCTCCCTCATCGGGAGGAAATTCTTCTCTGTGTAGTTGTTATCAATCTTTTTATCTGTAGCGGGATCCCATGAGGAGTAGTCAATGCCGTTGACTATACCCATAAGGCGGTTTTGCCTCCATGAGAGGATATCTTCCAGTCCATCACCGAATTCGTGTGTCTGTATCTCTCTTGCGTATGACTCGGAAACGGTAGTAATCCAATCGCTGAATACCAGACCTCCCCTGAGCATGGATGCATTCCATTCATCCTTGGGGATGGAAGTATCCTGGTATGGGGATACAAGAAGCCCGGGCTCAAAGAGGGAATCGGGGAGGGCACTCACCCATCTTAGATGCCCGACATTCCATGAGCCCTGGAACCTGAGGTTATGGATAGTCATTATTGTCCTCATTCCTTTGAAGAAGTCATCTCCCTGGAAGATTGTGTTGAGGTAAACCGGTACCAGGGATACCTGCCAGTCATGACAATGGATGATATCTGGTCGGAAATCGATCAGTGGAAGGGCAGAGAGAATTGCCTTTGAGAAATAGGCGAAACGCTCAAGGTCTGAGAAAAGGTCGAAGTACGGCTTGTCTCCCGAGAAATATTGCCTGTTGTCAACAAAGTAGTATGTTATTCCATCAAGGGTGAGAGTGTTGATGCCTACATATATCCTGTTGTCCATCTGGAAGTACACAACATTCTTCAGCTGGGACTTGTATTCATCTTTCATGAACTCATATTGCGGAAGTATAACCCTCACGTCGTATTTTTTCTTGTCAAATGTCTTTGGAAGGCTCCCGACCACGTCTGCCAGACCCCCGGTCTTACAGAAAGGGACGCACTCTGATGCAGCAAACAGAATTTTCTTCATATTGTTCTCCTCTTTGATTCTACACTAATTGTAGCATCCGGCTATATGAAGTTTCTCGTTTCAATTTGTATTCCAGCGTAGTACACGAGGATTATTCAAGTATCTCCTCTTTCCAGCTCTCGATATTTCTCTTCTTCGTGCTGAAGTTTATCCCGAGAAGATGAACAAGGCGCTCTGAACCACCCTATGCTCCAACAGCTATGTTTTTAGGCCTTGGACTCTGCCTGGCCGAAATTACTTCCCACCTTCCTCAAAACCAGGTCTCTTAGAATTCTTTGAAGTCTCTATGTTAAAAATAGGGTAGAGACAAAAATATAATCAAAGAGAATTATTGATGTAATTCAGGGCATCAGATGATTTTATTACAGTTCCATAACTGCTGAGGATATTCTTAACCACCCTGAAACTGTCATCCGCCCTATCGGAATCAAGAATAAAAACAGATGAAACTCCTTTACTTTTATTCAGCTCGGCAGTTAAAGCCCATCCCTTATAATTGTTTATCTGCTGATTGACTACAGTATTCTCATCAACAACAAAGCTTTTGAAACCAGTGTTATTTACAATAAAATCATAGTTTATTTTTTCACCGAAGCTTCCCTGTACAGCATGTGATGAGAATTTGATTCCTGAATTTCTCAGCAGATCCTTCAGATATCTCTTGATGCTTTCACTTCCAGGTCTCTCTTTAACAGGGAAATCAAATCGGAAATTCATTTTGATTGTCTCTTGCACAAACTCATCAATATTCTCAACACTGGCATGCCTTATTGCGGAGAATCTTAACTCATTTCCATAGTTGTAGGTAAATTCAGCCACACCGCAGTTTCCTGTTTCCCATCCACTTTTGATCCCAGCCAGATAATCCTTCATAAATTCAATATCCAGCTCATCATCAAAGGAACCAAGCCTCTTTGTATTTCTGAGAATGTAAAAAAATCTGTAATCCTTTGAGAAGAACAGCAGTCCGACATTAATATTCTCTTCATTAACCAAAGACGGATAATAACTTAAAACAGTAAATTCAACATCAGTCATTTTTCAGTTTCCAATAATCAGTAATCATTCTACACATGTCCAACAAGTGAGAGAGTCTGTAGAGTAAATATTTTCGAAGTGCCACCAGATTTCTCTCTTCAATAGCCCAATCTTGTGGCAAATCTTCCAGGATATTTTCAATTGTTTGTTCTTTAAATTTCGATTGAAAGAATAGAGCAACTTCTTGCAAAGAAGAAAATGTTATTCTCCGCTTAGTGAAGAATAGATCATACACTCCATTACTTTCAAGAATGCTCGTATCCATATAGTCATTCTCATTCATCCCCCTTTCCAAAGCATACGAATCCCATACTGCCTGGTTCTTAAAAACATGTGTATGGTCTATGGCATATAATACTTTTCTGGATTTAGAGCTGGAAAGAAGTAAATTTCCTAAGTTTCTGTCTTTGTTGTAAATCAGATGATCAAAAAGAATAATCTTCTCAAAAATATCATCATTATCCACATGCTTCACAGCATTCTGGTTTAGTGTGAGCCCTTTTTCAATCTGTGTGGAGAAAAAACAGGATCCTATATTGGTTTTGTCACAGGTTACTTTGAAGGTATTATCAGAAGTATCTGCATCAATAACAGCAACACCACTGGCAGGCATAGTCAAGCCAACAATCGAAGCTAATCTGTATGACACGAGTTCATTCACAAGGCATAATACTCCTTCAGGATTACCTTTCACCTTTATAAAAGCAGTGAATATGCCACTGGAGTTTCTCAATTGGGCAATATATGGTTCTGTTATCCCCACATTCTGTTCTCTAAGAATAGATTCAACTTTTTCCATATGATGCCTATCAATAGCCAATACCCTTTCTATAATAACTTTCAATCCAATGAAATACTGAAAACCTACAAAGTCAGCCAAGCCTTATGCTAGCACATGTTGCCTGGAAAATCGAGATTGCCCCAGCGTCTTCTCATTTTGTTTTAAATTTGTTTTGGGTTTCATATAATAATTGACTGTCCTTAAAATGTATTGACAAAAGAAATCAGAAAGTTGGGAGAATCTCCTCTTTCCAGCTCTCGATGTTTCTCTTCTCGGTGCTGAAGTTTATCCCGAGAAGATGAACAAGGCGCTCTGAAT
>CAVHPV010000017.1:0-37464 GCA_963638045.1 Faecalibacterium sp. CAG:74
ATCAATTTCAAGATTTCTACACTTCCACATCAAGTCATGGAGGTCTTTAGGTTCAACTTTTTTCTGCTCTTCATTTTCTGCCATTTTCAGACTCCTGAAAATATATGTACCCGTAAGATCCACGGTCTTCATACCCGTTTACCACCACAGTTTCAGTAGTAGAAGAAGTATCCTCACTCTCCTGACTCTTGAAGTTGGGTCCGAAAGCACAGCAGAATATGGTAGCAGTAAGAATAACTGTGGTAGCAATGGTAACAGCAACAACAGTCAGCTTCTCTCTTCCAACCCTGCGGGCTTCGATAAAGTACCTATACAGCCTTTCATAGTGGTCAAGCTTGTCGCGGAAGATTTTCTTCCTGGTCTTTATGGCACGAATTCTGTTCTTCTTGGGACTACCAACCGTGCCAAAATTCCGTCGTTTCAACACTATCTCAGTAACCAAAATGTCCGGAGCACTCTTGATATCCTCAAGGTACTTCTCCATTATATTTTTTTCTTCATATTTCATTCTCTCCCTCCTCATGCTTTTACATCCTCCAGTGAACACCAATGTCTTTATTCAAGCCAGTCTTCCATTCCTTCTACATTATTTTTCTGCATAGGGATGCCTCTTGGCATACTGAATAAATTCAGAAACAATTTTCTTTCTCATTTCCTCTCTTGTTGGATTCCAATCCTCAAACTTGTCAAGCAGACTTACACTCATTCTATATTTTGCCTTTACCCGTCCATTAAGTTCAAACGTAACAATAATTGTATCATTGTCTGCATCATATTCTTCATAAACCACAGTCCCACGAGGAACCTTCACGTCATCATAAACAACATCACCGCAAAAATAAGTTTTTTCTTCTTTCATTTTTTTTAATCTCAATTAAAAGCTATAACCTGGAGTGGGGAACCCCAAGTTATAGCTAAAAAGTAAAAATGGGATATTAATTATTTATATTCCATAATCTGCGTTCAGTTGGCAGGCTTGTAGGTCACGACGGAGTCACCGCTGAAGCTAAAGCCGCCATCACCGAAGGTTGCGTTGGTCATACTGGTCCAACCAGAGATTTTAACGCTTGCCTGGTTGAAGAGAGAAATTTCAGAGCCTGTCAGATCCAAAGTTACATTTTTGCCAACCAGGGCATACAGTTCCGGAGAGGTATCCTCTTTTATGGTTACGTTGTAGAATTTTTCTGAATCTTTGCTGTACCCGCAATATAGGCAGACGTCGGTCTCAGTAGAAAGGGCACTAGCGTTGCTCCTTTCAGATTTTGTGCAGGGCTCAGGAAGGTAGCGCAAGCCGCATTCGCATTCCAGGTAATGAAGTCCGGCGTTGCTATCGGCGGTAGTGCTGCTGGTGGAGAAGGTTGCCACGCCCTTCCAGGACATAACCTTCCAATCGTGGGAGAGATGGTCACAAGCATGCCCGAATACAACTTTTTCGGCATCGCTGCTTACAAGGTTCACAGGGTTAGAGTCATTTTTCAGCACGAATCCCGATATATCAGAGGTCAGTCTCAGTTTGAAACTGTCAAGGGCATCAAGCTGGCTATCAGTCCAGGCGTTCAGGTCCAGAGAGAGTGTTTGGCCGGTCTTAGCATAGGTTAGGGTAGCAGTTTTTTCTTGCTTTTCTGTGGTAGTTTTTCCCTCGCTTGCATCGTAGAAGCTAGCCACAATTGTGGAAGGATAAGTGTTCCCTGATTTAGTAATCATAATGCTCATGGTCAGTTTGTCGCCTTTGGTTACGCCACTGGTCAGAACCTCGGTAGAATATACCCAGTTTCCAACCACAGTTTCATATTCGTCGGCAGCGGTGTCTACAGCTTTGTTAAGTGATAGCTGAGCAACTTCTTCTACAGGTTCACCGCACGACTTGCAAAGTGCGATCTGATACTTAGGAGCCAACTCTGTAGCGGCAACAATATGTTCGTTGTCGTAGTTTGCCGGATCAGTTAATGCTGCAAGGTCTTCAGAGTTGTATGCGTTTGACTTCACGTAAGGAACATCTTTGCCCTCAACAGCAACAACGTGAGGGACAGTTATTCCTGCTGCTGCAGCCTCTTTCGGAGTAACTGCTCTTCCGAAGACCTCGTCACAGACATCACATCTGTAGAAATAATAGCCATCGTTTGAACAATTAACTTCAACTGTGTCTCCGATATAAGCTGCAGAACTTACAACCTTTGCAAGGTTTGCATGGACGTGACCTGTAGCTGCGATAGGTTCATCTTTTGTGATTCCACATACTGTGCATGTGTATGTCTTAGTTCCTGCTGTTGTACAGGTAGGAGCCAAAGTCTGTTTGCCTTCGTCCCATGTGTGTACAGTATGTACTTCCGGTGTATTGTTACATGCTACTGCAAGAAATACCAGAAGAACGCACAATACGATTGATAAAGTTTTCTTCATAAAAATTACCCCTTTGGGATTCAATCCCATAATTTCATTTGCTTTGAGTATACCCCCCCCCCGTATATTTTTTGCAAGTATTTTTATATCAAACTTAAATGGAAAATTATGGTTTGGGCGTAATTTCTTGTTGTTTGACGCGCTGCGACGGTCTCCCGGGCAATATAAATGCTCCCCAAGAGGAGGAGCAGGCTGTTATTTCTGTATGAGGTAATCCCTGATTACTGAGTCGGAGGGACCGAAATCAAGGGAGGAGAGGGTATCCTTGTCCACCCATTTAATATCGTCATGGACGAAGAGGGAGAGAGAAGTGGAGGGGTTGATAAGGCTCACGCGGTAGGCGTGGAGGGTGTAGTGGGTGCCTGAGTTGATGAACTCTGTCTTGAGGAGGAAGTCATTTACCTCTATATCAAGTCCTACTTCTTCCTTCCATTCACGTTTGAGTGTTTCCTCCAGGCTCTCTCCATAGCGGTTCTTCCCTCCTATGAACTCCCACTTTCCTGAGAGTGGACCACCCTTTTTTCTCTTTGCTACAAGGTAGAGGTTATCTTTTATCAATACTCCTGCTGTTGTATTACGTTCTGTCATCTTTTCTCCTATAGCAGCACAAAGGAAGGAAGGAGGAAATGGAGGACAGCTACCGCGGCAGAGAGTCGGGCAAGGGCTATCTTTCTCTCCCCCTTCTTCATGTCAAGGCAATCCGGACTTCCGTTGTTCTCCTTCCGCTTTATCATTACTAATATATATAAGGTATTATATAAGACCATAAGAGCAGGAATCAGATCCCCCAGGATCATCGGCCCGGGAGAGATGGGAAAGAAGAGGAGGATGAAGACTGTAACCAATCCCAGGGAAATAAATGCATAGAAGAGCTTCCTGTTTTTTTCCAGGTTATCGGTGAAGCGGAGCATGAATGAAAGCTCGAGGCGGTACCTGCTCTGGTAATAGATGAGCGCAGAGACTATCAAATAGAATAAAGAAAGAAAATATCCCTGGATCACCGCTCTCTCCCTATCTCCTCTATCAGCATCTCTGAGTTGTAAAAGCCGTACTTTTCATTCAATACTCTTCCACACTTTTGATGGAGGATAACCCCGTTTATGGCACTGAGTAAAGGTGTACAGCCTTGAGAAAGGAATGTCCCGATTATCCCGGAGAGGATATCGCCGGAGCCGGCAACACCGAGGGAAGGGTTAGCTCCATCCTTTATATATAATGTAGTCCCATCCGTAATAAGGACACATACTCCCTTCAGAACCACCACGCACTCAAGTGTCTCTGCCACTTTTTTCATATCATTGATAATATCACCTGTGTTGACTCCAAGAATCTTTACCAGGTTCCTGAACTCCCCGATATGGGGCGTGATGACTCCATTGTGGTTGAGTTTAAATTTTTCCAGGTGTTTTATTCCGTCTGCATCAACCACCACGGGCTTTCCTGTTGCTATCACCTCCTCAAGCTTCTTTCTGCTTCCCCTTCCCCATCCCGGTCCGACTATGTAACTGTCCGTTTTAGGTAGAGAGGGTGAACACATGATGGAAGGATAGCTTAGGATGATTTCTTCCTGTACCTTTTTTGTTGACACCACTGTCACCTTCCCCGCAGAGGCATGAAAAGCTGAGAGTGAGGAAAGAATAGGGGCTCCGGGATAGCGGGAACATCCCCCGACAACGCAAACGTGACCGCGGCTGTTCTTGTATCCGTCAAGTCTTATCTCGGGAGGGTTGTAGTCTTTCTCCTCAAGAAGAAATGAGGTCACGTCCTTTTTTATCTCTTCAGGAGGAAATCCAGGATTGAAAAAAGTGATCTTTCCACAATTAGCTCTGTTTCCCGGAAGAAACATCTCTCTCTTATAAGCCATGAAAGATATCGTATAATCAGCTTTCACCATGTAGAGAGAGGGGCAGTCAAGAGAGAGGACAATTGCCTTTGAAGAGTTGATTTTCTCTATAATCTTTTCTGTTCTTTCATCTGCCGGAAGACGGTAGTTTACTCCGAAAAGGCCATCTACTATTGTGTCGGACGGGACTATCGTATCTACAAAAAGAGAGGAATCAAGAAGACTCCTGCGGTATTCGTTCTCCTCATTTCCCTTCTCAAAGTGCATGTAGATTCTCACACTCTTTGCTTCCTTGAGGCATAGAAGAGCCAGGGCAAGGGCATCGCTGCCGTTATTTCCCTTACCACACACAAAGAGTATATCCTTATTAATATACAGGCTCTTATAGAGAGCAAAGGCCCCGGCGGCCGCATTTGAGACAAGAGAGCGTTCACTCAGGGCATACTTTTCTGTAAGTACCTTATCCTTAGCTGATGATTCTTTACTTGAGAGCAACGGAAACATACACAGAGTTTACCATAATCTGACTTTTTGTCTTGAAGATTTCCCCAATTAAATATAAATTCTTCATGTCTAGGGGTGGCGTAATGCCTGAGAGATACCCTCGAACCTGATCCGGACAATGCCGGCGTAGGGAACGACAGCTTATTTCTTTTTATTTTTCCCGAGACAGAATCTTTTTTAGGAGGCTTTTACAATGAAAAAGCTTATTTCTGTCCTGATTGCACTTCTATGTGTATTCACCCTCTTCTCGAGTCCCGTGAAGGAGGAGTCAGATTCGATTACAGTTTATGCCTATGACACGTTCTGCGGTGAATGGGGAAGTGAAGGAGCACTTATTCCACTCTTCGAAGAAGAGACCGGAATAAAGGTCAACATTGTGTCGGCCGGATCCTCTGCCGAGATGATCAATAAGCTCCTTTTAGAGGGAGACAACACTTCCTGTGATGTTATTCTGGGCGTTACTGATTATATGGCAGAGAGAGTATATGACATGCTTGAACCGTTCAACACCCCTCTTCTTGATAATATTCCGTCAGAATTGAAATTCGACTCTCTGAATCGTCTTCTTCCCTTCGACTGGGGGACATTCGCCTTTGTTTATGATACCGAGTCAGATATAGAAGCTCCCGCTTCTCTCTGGGATCTCACAAAGGATGAGTACAAGGGAAAGGTGATCCTCATTGACCCCAGAACCAGCAGTGTGGGACTCGGACTCCTCTTATGGACTTATAATGTTCTCGGAGACGATTACCTTGTGTGGTGGGAGAAGATGGAGGAGAACGCACTTGTAATTACCTCAGGCTGGTCTTCTGCCTACGGTCTCTTCACAGAAGGTGAGGCCCCGCTTGTTATCAGCTACACAACAAGCCCCGTCTATCATGTGATGAATGAGGACACTACACGCTATAGAGCATTGATTTTCGAAGAGGGGCATGAGGCCACAATCGAGGGAATCGGGATTGTGAAGAACACAAAGCACAGAGCGGAGGCTGAAGCTTTCGTCTCCTTTATTCTCTCTGAAGGCCAGGAGACTATCGCTGTCACCAACTCAATGTACCCGGCTATCACTACGACAGAGCTCCCTTCCGCTTATGAATACGCTCCCAAGAGTGATACCATCTACACGTCAACCGACGAAGAGGTTTCATCTCTTCTTGCGTCTTTTACATCTTTGATAGCAAAATAGACACATGAGACGGAAAAACACTTTTTATCTCCTACTGTCACTCCCATCCATTATCCTGGTGGCAATAATGTTTGTTTTTCCGCTCATTGCCGTATTTTCTAAGTCTCTCTCCAGTAATTCACTGACAGAGACATTGAAAGACAGCTACACATACCGCCTTCTCCTCTTTACGATGGGGCAGGCGGTATTGAGTGCTCTTATTTCAATTGTACTTGCCGTTCCGTTTGCACTCTTCTTCTCCACATATACCTTCAGGGGAAGAAAACTCGTTATGGCGGTTACAGATACAGCTTTCGTACTTCCTTCTATCATCGTCGTACTTTCCTTTGTTATATGGTACGGAAACAACGGGCTTCTCAATAACCTGCTCTCATCCATTTCAGGAGGGAAACTTTCTCTCCATATCCTCTATTCTTACGGGGCAATAATACTAGCCCATGTATATCTCAACTTTCCCCTGGCTTTCTCAATTCTCACAGGCAGTATGATAAGTGCCGGAGACAGCGAAGAAAAGGCAGCATCCTCTCTCGGGGTAGGAAAAATGAAAGTATTCTTCACTGTGACTCTCTTCAAAATCAAGGGAAGCATATACCAGACATTCCTTCTCATCATGCTTTTCTGCTTTCCGTCTTTCCTGATTGTGATGACACTCGGTGGAAGTCCTAAATACTACACTATTGAAGCTGAAATCTACCGCCGTGCATACACAGACGGTAACCTTTCCTCATCTTCAAGTCTCGCACTCTTCTCATTTATAGTTGTGGCTTTCCTTCTTCTTATCACCAGTGCAGGAAAGAAAGAGAGAAAAATACAGAAAAAAGGAAAGAGCCTCATAAAAGCTGAAGGAAAGAAGAAATTTATCTCCCTCATATTGAGCCTTGTTATCATTCTCTTCATGCTTCCGCCACTTCTCTCTCTTGTGTACAGGGCCTTCTGGACTAAAGACGGTCTCTTCACGCTGAAGGGATGGGAGAAAATCATGAGCGACAACTCCGTCAAAGAGGCTCTCATTACTTCTATTGTGATAGGGCTTCTTTCATCATTCATAGCAACAGAGACAGCAACAACCCTTGCCATCTCTTCTGTAAGAAGAAAGAGCAGGTTCATTCCCCTTCTTCTCTCACTTCCTATGGCTACTGGGAGCGTGACGATAGGGCTTGGGTTCTCGTTTCTCTCCTCCGCTCTCAATTTCAAGGGGAAGGCTCCGGCAATAATACTTACACTTCTCTCACACATAACTGTAATCCTTCCCTTTGCTTTGAGAACTGTTCTTCCCGGAGCAAAGAGAATAAGTGAGAGGGTTCTCTATTCGGCTTTAACGCTCTCTTCAAATAGGATGGACGCCTACAGGAAAGTGGAGAAGCCCATGCTGAGGCCTTTCAGAAGACGTGCATTCGCATTTGCCTTCTGTCTTACTCTAGGAGAGACGAATGCTACACTTGCACTCGGAAACGGCAGGGTAACAACCCTCCCCGTTCTTATATATAAGATGATACAGCAATACAACTACCAGGGAGCATCGGAGCTCAGCCTCATACTTCTTGTAATATCATTAACGGTATTTGCTTTCTCGGAGAGAGGAGGAGACGAAAGTGTCATATCTTGAAGCACAGGGAATAAAGAAAAAATACAAAGATTTCACTCTTGATGTTTCACTTGGAATTGAAAAAGGGGAGCTGGTATGCATCCTCGGGCCTTCCGGAAGTGGAAAGTCCACACTTCTTTCCCTACTATGCGGAGTTGAGGATCCCGACGAGGGAAAGATTATCCTTGGCGGAGAAGATATAACATCCCTTACAATCGAAAAAAGAGGAATCGGATTTGTATTCCAGGACTACTCCCTCTTTTCATCGATGAACACAGGAAAAAACATCGAATACGGGATGAAAGGAAAGAAGAGAGAAGAGAGAAAGGCGACTGTGAAGAGTCTTCTTTCTCTTGTCGGTCTTGAAGGCTATGAAAAGAGAAGCGTCTCTACCCTCTCCGGGGGAGAAGCACAGAGAGTTGCACTCTCACGTGCTATAGCTGCAGAGCCGAATGTTCTTTTTCTTGATGAACCTCTTTCGAGTCTCGACAGCCCCATGAGAAAGAACCTCCGGGCAAGAATCAGAGAAATCCACGATGCACTATCACTTACAATGCTCTATGTGACACATGACAGGGACGAAGCTTTCGCACTGGCAGACAGAATCATAATAATGAGAGACGGAAGAATCGACACAGAAGGTACTCCCGAAGATATATATAATAACCCGAAGACTCTCTTCTCGGCTTTTTTCACAGGAGATGGAACAAGCCTTCCCGCATCCATTATCTATGGGGAAGGGAGCAAGGGAAGCATCTTCTTCCGTCCGGAGAATGTCACATCAATAAGCGAGGAACCTCTCAATACCGGCCTCTACCCAAACCACATCATCTTCAACGGGTGCACTATCACCTCCGTTGAATACAGAGGAGAAGGTTATATGATTCTTCTCTCCTTTCAGAATCACCCCATAATGGCCTTCTCGAGAATCAAGCCCAGAAAGAGGACGGTATCTGTAATGCTGTTGAAGGATTCAGCAAGGAGATTGGAGTGATTTGGAAGAAGGAAATGTTAAATTTTCCTGACTGGAGCCGATTTTTTTGACATTTTTCGGAAAAAACGTGTTTAGATAGTAGGAGACGGATAAATGAAAAAACTAATATTACTCATTCTGGCTATCTTTGTACTCTTACCTCTCTCTGCAAGGTACTCACCTTCATTCACACTGAATGCAGGGGTAAATACACTTTTCTATAAAAACAGCACCTCTCTTGAAACCTACTACTCCGTGAGAACGGGGTTTGAGGTAAGTCTTATCAGCTACAAGATAGACTGTGTCACACTTTCCATCCCGGTCAGTGTCAGCAACATGACAAGAAGCACCACTAAGGGCGGTCTTCTCTCCCCGTCATACTTCAAAAACGGGATAGGCTTTGAAGCCCTTATGGAAAGAGATAGAATCGGTGGAAGCTTCGCTCTTTTCTATGGCTATGAACACTTTACTGAAATGAGGGGAATAATGAAGTATATCGAGACAAGGGCAGGTTTTCACCTCAACCTTGCCTCATATCTTTCTCTTGTCGTTCCCCTAAGCTGGACATATACCCCGGAGGGAAATGAGGTAGGACTCTCCGTAGCACTCAGAATAGGAGGTGAGATATGATTTATGCCATTATCCTTGCCCTTATTCTTGCACTCTTTCCATCATGCACTCCCGACTCCTCGCTTGAAACAAGGGAGATTCATGTAATAACTGTTGCAGACGACTTCTATAACCACAGAAAGACACTCAAGAATGTTATCAATGACCAGGCAGCTCTTGTCGGAGAGTTTCTAACCTTCGGCGACAATGTCCATATACACGCATACACAGCACAGGAAGGAAAGAGATATTACTCCACCCATCCCAATTATACCGCTGTGAATAAAGAAGGGGCAGAAGTGGACCGGTCATCCACAGAATTTGACCACTTCCAGTATGTGCCCACCTCTGCTGAAAGCATCTCCGGCTGGACTATGGATGATGTACTGGCTGAAATCGGGGCTCTCAACACCACATCCGGGGACCTTGTGATCTTTACATACTCCGGACATGGTGACGAAAAGCAAGGAGCCCTCCTTACCAACTACCGGGGAGGAAACAGCTGGGACTCAACAAACAAAGAAGCCGTTATTGAAGCTCTCAACAGCATAAATGGCTATAAGGTTCTCTTCCTTGATTCCTGCTATTCAGGGTCTTTCATCACTGACGGCACAATAACCACTACCGACACATTCACCACAGATGAGGACCGTTACAACGGTGAGGATTATATAGAAGCCTTCAAGAAGAGCTCACTTGAGAAGACAGCAGATTCATCTCCGGATATGTGGATAATGTCAGCTTCAGGCAGGAACCAGGAATCACTTGATTACCTTACAGACAGGGATTCAATCTTTCAGGAACATTTCGGCGCCTTCACCTACTACATTCTCAAAGCTCTCGGTTATGATATGGACCTCAATGAGGCAAGAAAGGAGACGACAATCCTCACCTTCTACTCCATCTATGATTATGTGAGGGCCAATTTCCCGTCAAGCACAATAGATGCCCAGACTCCACGGGTAAAACTGAGGCGTCTTGATGTGCGCCTGAGGTAGCTATAATAATCTGAAACCAACTTATCACATTCAAATAAATGTGAAAGAAGTTTTACGTACAAAGTACACACAGCACAGAGAAGAAGAAAAACACAATTAAGATGACCCATCGTCACAAATTGTGGAATGCTTTATAAAGTGCATGACTCTTACCGTTGTGCCTTCTTATCGGGAACACAGACAGATGAAAAACAACAATGACATATTACACCAGCTGGATACAGCTGATGACATCAAAAGTAAAATTTACACTATCCGGGGAGAACAGGTGATGCTGGACTCGGATCTGGCTCTTATATATGGATATGAGACAAAAAATCTCAACCGCCAGGTGAAGAACAACATAGAGAAATTCGAAGAGGATTTCATGTTTCAGCTTAATGAAGAAGATCTGAAGCAACTTTCAAGGTGCAATAATTTCACCTTGAACAAAGCTCCCGGCAGAGGCAGTAATATTAAATATCTCCCATATGCATTCACCGAACAGGGCATATACATGCTGATGACCGTTCTAAAAGGAGAACTCGCTGTTAAACAAAGCAAGATGCTTATAAGAATGTTCAAAGATATGAGACAATACCTTTCTGATAACGCCCTGGTTTTCAATAGACTGGACAGAATTGAAATCAAACAGCTTGAAGCAGACAAAAACTTCGAAGCGATATTCAGGAAGCTCGAAGAGCCGAGGCCGAAGAAAGCTGTTCTCTTCTTCCGAGGCCAGATGTTCGACGCATTCTCCTGCATAGCTGATATATTAGGAACTGCGAAGGAAGAGATTATCCTCATAGACGGCTATACAGATACAGCAACACTTGATCTGCTGTCAAAGAAGAAAGGAGGAGTGAAAGTTGAAATATACACATTCAAGAAACATTCAAAGCTGACAGAAAGTGAGATTGACTCTTTCAACAAAGAGTATCCGACTTTGACTGTAAAATACACAACGGAGTTCCATGACAGGTTCATAATTCTTGATAAAAAGACTCTCTATCATATAGGAGCATCGATAAAGGATGCAGGAAAGAAAGCCTTTGAGATAAGTGAGATCGAGGATGAGAAGCAGACTGAAGAGATTCTGAGAAGGTTATAGAATAGTCTCCCCAATACATGTCACTCCTGACCGACAATATCAGATTTGATGGTTCCTTACCTTTTCTATCTCGTCACGAAGTGCTGCGGCCTTCTCGAACTCCAGATTCTCTGCATACTCACGCATCTCTCTCTCAAGATCCTTTATGTACTTTTTCCTATCTTTCTCGATGAGGAGGTTATAATTGGAGGAAAGAATCTTCGCATCCTGTTTTGCAATCTCCTGGCTGTCTTTGAGCTCACGTTCCAGAATATCATCAATTTCTTTTTTAATGGTCTTAGGTGTAATATTGTGTTCCCTGTTGTATGCCATCTGGACTCTTCTTCTCTTCTCTGTCTCCCTGATGGCCTCCTCCATTGCAGGGGATGACTTGTCAGCATACATGATGACCCTGCCGTCGGCATTTCTTGCGGCACGTCCTATCGTCTGGATAAGCGACGTAGCACTTCTCAAAAAGCCTATCTTGTCTGCATCAAGGATGGCGACAAGCGCAACCTCTGGGAGGTCCAACCCCTCCCTCAGGAGATTGATTCCTACTAGTACATCATACTTGCCCTTCCTCAGATCCCTGAGGATATCGACACGGTCGATAGTATCTACTTCGCTATGGAGATATTGTACCTTGAGCCCTAAGTTAGCCAGGTAATTGGTAAGATCCTCACTCATTTTCTTTGTAAGTGTTGTGACAAGAACCCTTTCCCCCTTCTCTATTGTCTTACGTATCTCACCGTAAAGATCCTCCATCTGACCTTCAGTCGGACGAACAGATATCTCGGGATCAAGGAGGCCTGTCGGACGGATGAGCTGCTCTACTATCTGTACCGACTCCGCCTTCTCCCTCTCTCCGGGAGTAGCAGATACGTAGATACGCTGTCCCACCTTGTTGTCAAACTCCTCATACTTCATGGGACGGTTGTCAAGTGCCGACGGAAGACGAAACCCGTAGTTGACAAGATTGAGTTTACGGGACCTGTCCCCTTCATACATTGCACCAATCTGAGGAAGAGTCACATGACTCTCATCTATGAAGGTGACAAAGTCATCAGGAAAATAATCCAGGAGAACGGGAGGGCGTTCCCCTTCCCTGCGTCCCGTGAGGGGACGCGAGTAGTTCTCAATACCTGAGCAATAACCTATCTCCTTCAGCATTTCGATATCATATTCGACACGGCTCTTTATCCTCTCTGCCTCAACGTACTTCCCGTTGGAAATGAAATATTCATACCTCTCATCCTTCTCTTTTTCTATTGCGTTTATGGCCTTGTCTATCTGGCTTTGCGGGAGCACGAATTGCTTTGCAGGGTAGAGTGTAACAGAGTCGACACTCTCCCTCTTCTCTCCACTTACCGGATCGAACCACACAATACGGGAAATCGTGTCCCAGTCAAGGTAGATTCTGAATGCTGTCTCAAGATAAGCCGGGTAGATCTCAATTGTATCCCCCCTGGAACGAAATCTTCCCCTCTCGAGAACATCGTCATTGCGTTCATAGAGCATCCTCAACAGCTGGTCGAATACCTTCGCTCTATCAAACTCATCCCCGATGCGGAACGAGTACAGCATGTCTCTAAGAGAAACAGGATTACCTAGACCATATATACACGATACAGTGGCAACCACAATTACATCCCTTCTCTCCATAAGTGAGAATGATGCATGAAGTCTGAGCCTGTCTATCTCATCATTTATATCGACTTCCTTTTCTATGTACAGATCCTTCCCTGGAACATAAGCCTCAGGCTGGTAGAAATCATATGTCGATACAAAGTATGTCACTGCATTCTCAGGAAAAAAGTTCTTGAATTCCCTGTAAAGCTGTGCCGAGAGAGTCTTATTGTGACTGAGGACGAGAACAGGTTTCTGGATTTTTTCGATGAGCTTCGCCATAGTGAAAGTCTTACCAGACCCCGTAACGCCCTTGAGCGTCTGAGCCATGTCACCTTCGAGGTAACCGTCATAGAGCTTGTCGACAGCCTCCCCCTGGTCACCGGAAAGTCCGAAAGGCGCATGCACACGAAAGGGGCGCTCCACACCTGTAATATAATCGGGTACGATTATCTCACTATCCATTGTGTGTTCTCCTCAGTCTGCTCTACAAGCTCCACCCCCTCAAGGACCTTCTTCTCCCCACCACGTATGACAGTCACGTCAACCTTATCGCCAGCCTTCGTCGAAAACAGGAAAGCAAAGTAGTCAACGTATCCAGTAATCGGTGTATCATTGATTGCAACAATGACATCCCCACCAAGGTAGATGACGCTCTGCCCGTATTGAGCCTTCTCGTTTCCACCTCTGATTCCTCCCTTGTCGGCCTTGCCGAGTGGAACAACCTGACTGACAAGGATTCCCTCGTCAACCACAAGGTTGGAGTAGGAGACTATCTGTGCATTAAGCTCGACAGAGAGGATGTCCATCCACCCTCTTGTCACCTTACCATTCTTTATGAGAGAGTCCGCAACATCGAGAACAGTATCAATAGGAAGGGCGAAAGAGATTCCCTCTGCACTTCCTGAAGTTGAATAGATCGATGAAATGAGACCGATCATGGTGCCGGAGGAATCAAGAAGCGGGCCTCCTGAGTTTCCCGGATTCACAAGGGCATTGGTCTGAATCATGTTCGGTATAATCGAGGAAGAGGAAGATGTGCTGACCATTCTGTCCAGTCCGGATATGGAACCGTCAGTGAATGACCATGAATAGCCGTACGGGTTACCGATAGTGTAGACAATCTGTCCTACCGAGAGATTATCACTTGAGCCGAACTCTATCGCAGTAAGGTCAGTCCTCTCTACCTTCAGGACGGCGATATCTGTCAAAGAGTCAGTTCCAATGACAGTAGCCTCCTCACTTGTATTATCAGAAAAGACGACAGTGAATGATGTACTGGTGCCGACTACATGTTTATTCGTTACGATATACCCGTCACTTGATATGATTACTCCACTACCCTGTCCGGAGTCACTGAGTGAGGAGTATGCATTGATTACAACGACACTGTCCATGCACTTGTTATAGACAGCAATGCGGCGAGCTTCTTCGGCAGTATAATTCCAGGAGCCGGAATCAGAATCATAAAGGGGAATGAGTTCATCCCCGTAGTAGACTTTGTCCACCGGGATTCCAGCCATCTCAAAGAGAGCTTTCTCACCTTTTGTGTTAACAACCCGCTGCATGGCTGTTCTGAGGGCTTCCTCCTCTGTTGAAAGAGTAAGGTACCTTGTCCAGACATAGAGCCCGATAAGAATGGCAATACCGCATATTGAAACAAGAATTATTGTTAGAATCTCAGTAAACGTGAAACGCTTCATACCCAAAGGATAATCAAGAGTACCGTTTTTGTTAAGGCTGATGGGATTAATTCAATCCTTCAAGCATCCTGCCGGTATGACAAAAACACCATCAGGGCGTCTGTATCCATATTGCGTCGCAGTTTTAATTAATTTCAAATCAGGGAGTCTTATATAACCGTCTTTTCCAGTTTCATTGTGTACTCTTATCAGACGCTCTATCTCACACAGATGCTTTGCTCCCTCATCAATTCCACTCTGTCCCAATTTGAATTCAACTAATGCATATCTGCCATCTTTCAGATGAAGAACCGCATCTGCCTCAAGATTCATCCTGTCAAGATAATATGATATTGTCCCATTGAGTGCAGAGGTGTAAATCTTCAGATCCCTGATACACAATGACTCGAACAGAAACCCGAGTGTCTGTGTACCAGTCAATAGAAGTAGACATGTATAGCTGTATATAAGTAAGCTCTGCTTACAAAATTGTTGTATCTCCCTATCATCCGTTTCCTTTACTTCTAGAAAAAATATAAATTAGTCAGCATCGCTTACAATATCCCTATCATATTCATAGAGAAAGAGTTAAGTAGGTATCAACACTTATGGTTTTTCTTGTTATAATCTTTTTATGAACATAGAGGATGTTAACAGCAAGGCATGGGACAAGGAGGAGCGTGAAGGCTCTTGGTGGTCAAAGATTGTTACACAGAATGAGATTGAGAATGCACGAAATGGGAAACTCAATCTCAGGATCACGACTTCCCGCATGGTCCCTGAAAGATGGACAGAAAAGCTCAAGGACAAGAAGGTCCTCAACCTCTGCGGAGGAGGTGGCCAGCAGACACCGCTTCTTTCAGCTTTCGGAGCTGATGTCACCACAATTGACATATCCCCGAACCAGATAGAGCAGGACAGAAAGGCACTTGGAATGTATGGTCTTGACGCCAAAACTGTTCTAGGAAGTGCTCTCGACCTTCCCTTCGAGGATGAGGAGTTTGATGTAATTGTAAACCCAATCTCACTCAATTTTATTGACGACCTTGAAAGAGCCTACTCAGAAATCAGCAGAGTTTTGAGGAAAGGAGGATACTTCATGATGGGTATAGCCAACCCTGCTCTGTACCTCTTTGATGAGAAAAAGCAAAGAAGAAAGCTTGTTGTAAAATACACACTGCCCTTCTCTTCAACAGTTTCCCTGTCAAAAAAAGAAGTGGAGAGGAAAGAAACAAGAGGAGATACACTTGAATTCTCTCATACACTTGATACGATAATCGGCTCAATGCTCAGACGAGGTTTTCTACTTGAGGATTTCTTCTCTGACAGAGCACTCTCGGAGCCAACCGACAGCTTCGTCAACGACTGCTTTCTGGCCTTCTTATTCAGAAAATCCTGATAACAGCTCATTCCTTTTTGTCTCAGACATTCCCCTGACACCCGGAAGAGACAGTGCCTCTCCGACAATCACTACATCCTGGCCACTGTCCCGGAGAGCCTCTACTGACTCCTTGAGAGTTTCGAGAAGCATTATATTCCATCCAATGACGGTATCTACAGCTACAAACTTCAGTTTCTTCTTACATTGATTCAAAGCAGAAACGATCTCGCCTGCCACAGGTTTAAAAGAAAGTAGCCCGGCCGAAACAAAGAGTGTATCGATATTCTTCCCCTCTATGAAAGAGACTACTTCTTCCCGTGTGATATCAGCCAATGCAGAGTGTCTCATGCGGCAATCCCCATCAATTGAGATGGCAGTATATTCAGTTCCACTTTTCATATAAACTATATCGATGCCATGGTCTTCAAACATACTTACTATGTCATCCCCCTGTGCATCATTTCCAATCTTGGTCATAAGGGTGAGGTTATTGTCCATTTCGTCATTAACATCATCGATTTCCACAAGATAGCCCGAGGCGCCTGTCGAATAATATCCGAAGTTTATATCGTCGTCTTCAAGACAACAATCATATGTATAAAATATATCAGCTATAATTCCAATCATAGTTCAATTTTATCTGTCTCTCTCTTCCCCATGCAAGAAAGAAAAATTAAAATTATGTCCATGAATATGAACAAGGCACAATGGCTGAAAAGACCCCATTACTTCAAAGAACACATGCTCCATACTGTAAGTTATACGAACACTATGAAGACTTCCGTCTTCTTTACTATCGGTGAAAGCGATACTCTTAAACTTAGTTACTCAAAAGATGAAGGAGTCTCCGTTGCTTTTATCTTCTTCCATACGCCATCAGACACAATAGTCTTCAAAGGTAACACTATTGAGAGTTCATTCTTTTCGCTCAGAAGCATACATACTATGTATAAATGCATTGATGAACTAGAGATAAATAAGAATAAAGAAGAAATTGTATTCTCTTCTTCAGACGTCGAGATTCTCAAAATAAGTAACCCTGCCTTTCTCTCCTCTGCTTCATTTGGTTTTATTGTCGAAGGAGACGGCGAGGTTAGACTTACTGTATGGTAAGTTATTTATCTTGAATTACCTGTTCAGGTTTCTCTCTCAGAAGTTCAGGATGAGCTAGATAGTGTTTGAACATCTTCAGAGCGGAAGCCCAGTAGTAACCGTTTGTTGTTCTTTCGTCAATGTTTACCGTTATATCAACAACACGCTTTTTAAAAGGTTCGCCGTCCTCGGTGAAATCATACACAGTTCTCTTCGAACCGAAGGCAATGAAAAGTGGACAGTTACCAAAGTTATAAAGATGGTGTCTGATTGGTGGAATATTGAGGGACGCCATGTTTGTGATGAACATAGACGCATGGAACGGGGAAGCTTCCTTAAGTGAAGGAAGGAGAAGGTTGAAGTAATCCAATGTCTTTAATACCCACATAGCAAACTTCAGAAATAGGCGTGGAATTTTTGTCAAAACCTTTGCAGCGCTGTCTGTTGATGTTTCCTTCATTCCCTGCTCTATAGCACGTGTTACCTCATCATATACCTGGTATATATTATAGTCAGGCTTAAAGTGCATTTTGATGGTTGTCTCAACACCGTCAATGCTCATCTTACGCATAATGGCTAGAGATACTGTAATCTCGTTGCGGGCCCAGACACGCTGGCCGCGGATATAACGATTGACCCTGGGTCTCTGGCTTACCATGCGGACATAAGATGCCAGGATGACATGAAGAACACCGAAGCCGTCAAGCCCCTCGTCTCTCATCTTTCTCACAAACTCCTCTGTCGGAGCAATTTCAAAGGATTCATTAATTGTGTTCTGGCTGTCGTTTCTTTCAACCATCACAAAAGGAATAAATGTATCGAACGGATCAAGACTCTTAACCCTGTGCCCTTCTCTTAATCTTTTTTTCATGCGAGGATTATATATCTATAGTGAACAATTATTCTAGTAATTGTCCGACTTTATCGTTACAGAAAAAGACATAATCTTGACTTCTTACGGTTTAAACCACACATACACGCACTACAGAACAATGAATACGTTTTGGATTTTGTCATAAGAAGCAAAGACCAGGATTAAAACTACAAAAAGTAACCATCCCTCAAGAGGTATCAACATAACATGAATTTATGTATTAAGCGATATTCAGGGTAAATATACTATATTTAATATCAAATATAAATTCCTTATTAGGAATATTAAATTTCATTTAATATCGTTGATTCTTAAAGTTGCACCATTGGATAAACAATATTACCTGCAGTCATGTTTTCTAGCACAGTGGTCAAGTTTCTGACAAAGCCTTACTTTCTTAGAAGGCATTTTGACCCTTAATGCATATATATGATATTCTTTCCCCAATTAACTCTTAGCATCTCTCTGAAAGATGTGAAGGAAGGTAAATATGGACGAAGAAAAGAAGGAAGAAACATCTTCCAGACCTCTTAATTTTATTGAGAAGATTATTGAGGAAGATTTAAGGGAAGGAAGGGTTCCGAACAATACAATTGTCACCCGTTTTCCACCGGAACCAAACGGCTACCTGCATATAGGTCACATCAAAAGTATCTGTCTGAATTTCGGGCTCGCCGAGAAATACCACGGCATATGCCACCTCAGGCTTGATGACACAAACCCCGCAAAAGAAGATATGGAGTACATCAACTCTATCAAGAGTGATATCCATTGGTTAGGATTTGACTGGGGTGAACATGAGTATTATGCATCAGACTACTATGATCAGCTCTATGAGATTGCACTTGATCTAATACGAAAAGGTAAGGCTTATGTCGATTCCCTCTCTCCCGAAGAAATGAAGGAATATAGAGGCACATTGACACAACCGGGAAAGAACAGCCCCGATAGAGACCGTTCCATCGAGGAGAACATGGACCTCTTTCTGAGGATGAAGAACGGTGAATTCCCGGAAGGTAAATATACTCTTCGTGCAAAGATTGATATGGCTTCCCCGAATATCAACATGAGAGACCCGGCACTCTACAGAATAAAGTATGCAGAGCATCCGAGGACAGGCAACAAATGGTGCATCTACCCCATGTATGATTTCACACATCCTATCAGTGATGCCATAGAGGGTATTACCCATTCAATCTGTACTCTCGAGTTTGAGGACCACCGTCCTGCATATGACTGGGCTACAAGCATCGATAATATCGATCACACACCACACCAATATGAGTTTGCACGTCTCAACATTACATATTGCCTCATGAGCAAGAGAAGGCTTCTTTACCTTGTAGACAACAACTTCGTCTCAGGGTGGGACGATCCGAGAATGCCGACTGTCAGCGGAATCAGAAGAAGAGGATACTCTCCTGAAGCCATGATAGATTTTGTACAAAGAGTGGGAGTTGCCAAGGTTGAAGGTGTAGTTGACTATTCTCTTATGGAATTCTGTGTCAGAGAAGACCTCAACAAGAAGGCAAAGAGGCTTATGGCAGTACTGGATCCGATCAAGGTTGTCATCGACAACTATCCGGAAGACAAAGTCGAGTATTTCGACATGGTTGACAACCCCGAAGATGAGAACAGCCTCACACATATGGTTGCTTTCACAAGAGAGCTCTATATAGAGAAGGAAGACTTCATGGAGACTCCGGTCAAGGGCTACCACAGACTTTATCCGGGAAATGAAATCAGACTTAAGGGTGCCTATTACATAACAGCAGACAGTGTCGAAAAAGATGAAAACGGAAATGTAACTGTCATACACTGTACTTACGACCCGCAGTCACGCGGAGGCGAGACTCCGGATGGAAGAAAAGTCAAAGGAACAAGCCATTGGGTAAGCGCAAGAATGAATACAAAAGCTGAAGTCAGACAATATGACAAACTTTTCAAGAGTGAGACTCCGGGCCAGGCCACAGGCAACTATCTTGATGATCTTAATCCTGATTCTCTTATCGTGCTTAACAATGCCTACATTGAAAAGGAAGCCGAAAAAGCAAAGGTCGGAGATTACCTACAGTTTGTAAGAAACGGCTACTATTGCGTGGACTCAAAGGACAGTAAGCCTGAGGCAATGGTCTTCAACAGGACCGTAACGCTCAAAGACAGCTGGTCGAAGATGAAAGCAAAGATGGGCCTCTAATACTCCATCACATACCCTCCGTTCGCGGAGGGTATTATTATACTTTGTACATCTTGCCTAAAATAAATAAAGTAAGCCTATCAGGGAATAATCTCATAAGGAAACAGAGTACTTTGTACTTGAATCCACATACTGTTCTCACCGCAGGATTACTTCTCCTTACAATCTTTTGAACAGCCTTTGCAATGATGACAGGGCTACCGCCACTTCTCTCATCATTCTCTATCGTCTCAAGAGCACGTCTGTAAGATTCATAATACGGAGAGGATGACTCAATTGCACAGACTCTTTTCCCCGTAAATCCCGTAGAGAGGTCTCCTGGCTCCACTATTGCGACCCTCACCCCAAGTCTGAAGCTCTCTATCCGCAATGCCTCAAAGTGTGCTTCCAGTGCATACTTTGTGGAGCTATAGTGACCTTGAAACGGAAGAGGCACTCTTGCTGCTACTGATGATATCACAACAACAAGGCATCTGGGATTGCATCTCATTATTGGAAGTGCCATCTGAGTGAGTGTAATTGTGCCGAAGTAGTTTGTTTCTGCCTGGGTTCGGACCTTAGTCATGTCGCTGTCTTCAGCACTTCCCCCTATACCAAATCCAGCCGCATTGACAAGAATACCAAAGTCCCCGATTTCATCGAGGACACGCTTTATGGAAGACGTATCCGTTATATCCATCTTCCTCCATATGATTTTGTCCTCTTCCTTGTCCTCTGCCCTTCTCGATACTCCCCATACCGTATAACCACCGTCCCTGAGAGCATATGCTATCTCACGTCCTATTCCACTTGTAGCACCTGTAACAAGTGCCTTTTTTCCATAAATAAACCTATCCATATATCAAAAATCCCTGCACACGGCAGGGCATCTATCAGTCTTCCTTCTTCTCAATGTATTCCTGTTCTTCAAGCCACCTGGCTGTCGCGCCCTGGCGTGATTTGTTCTCCATAAAGGAATCATAACCGAAAGGCTTCGGACCTGTCTTTTTTCTTCCGTCCCTCGGTTTTCTCTCATCTCTGTAGTCACGGTTCCTGTCCGAAGAATATGACGAACGCTTATAGTTGGAACGTCTTCCATCAGAATCTCTTCTGGCAAACGACGTGTGCTCATTGCTCTTGGAGTATTCACGTCTTTCCTGATATCTGTCATCGCGGGAATATTGACGACCATCATACCGACAGGACCTGTTATCTCTATCATTGTAGCGGGAAGATCTGTCTTCTCGTGAGTATGAACGCCCGTCATCGTAACGGGAGTACCGCCTGTCATTCCTGTCATTGTAGCGGCTGTCTCTCCTATCATCATGCCAATCACGTCTATCATTTCTGTCACTGTAACGGGAAGAGCGTCTATCATCATTATCCCTGTAGGCACGTCTATTATCTCTATCGCTGTAGCGTGAAGGTCTGTCTTCACGTGAATATGAACGCCTGTCGTCTCTGTCGCTGAAGTGAGAAGATTTTCTATCATCCCTATAGCTGTAGCGACTCTCCCTTCTCTCTTCCCCTCGTGGACGAAAATCCCTTCCTTCCTCTTTCGGCTCATCAAACGTAAATGCCCTTGCCTCTTTCTTTTCGCGCTTCTTTTCTGTCTTCTTTTCTAAATCCACATCGAATCTCTCAAGCTCTTCACTCATTTTTCTTTCATTCCTTTCTCTTTTCTTTTCACTGTTTCTCTTCAATAGCCATACCCTGCAGCTCTTCTTCTTATGCGAAAAGTTAGGGGCAAATACATTCTGTGTGATTTCTTCTGTTTCGTACATCGATGACAACTTCGCCTTCTCAAACCTGAACCCCTGGAGATTCTCGCTGAAGACGACAACACCACCATCCGAGAGGATATCATAAATACCACTTAGAAATTCAAGGTAATCACGCTGAACATCAAATGTTTCCGCTTTGTGGGAATTGGAGAATGCGGGAGGATCGAGAATGACAAGGTCGAACACTTTCTTCTCTTCTTTGGCCTTTGCGATATAAGTACGACAGTCTTGTGTTACTACATCATACTTTCCTTTATCGAGAAAACCATTATTCTCCAGATTACGTCTGCTCCAGGCTGAATAGACATTCGAGAGATCAACACCAACCACAGTCTCGGCATTGCCGTCAGCGGCATATACAGAGAATGACGATGTGTAACAAAAAAGGTTCAGCACCCTCTGGTTACGTGCCATATCTCTTACAAGCTTTCTTGTCTCCTCCTGGTCAAGGAAGAGCCCGGTATCTGAATACTTTTTGAGTTCACACTCGAAAATGAGCCCGTTCTCTCTGACTGTGACGGGACACTCATCATCACTCTTTTCATGCTGTTCACGTCCCTCTCTTTTCTTACGCAAAGAATAGACTATCTTACTTTTTTCCACATAGAGAAAACGGGAGACTATATCTATTGCCTCATCCCTCTCATCATCACCCAGTCCGCCATCAGAGTAATCAACAACACGGGCCCAGTCACCATAAAGGTCAACTGTGAGCGGTAATTCATCCAGGTTTCTATCATATACACGGGAGGTATTACTGTCGGTGGCTTTCATCCACCTTCTCGATTCCAGACCGGCGCTTTTAAGGATTTTCCCGAAATCCTTCCTTAAATATTCTTCCACGCCTCGGATATTACCCAAAGTTAAAAAAAAAAGATAGCAGTTATGCTTCCTCATTTGATAATATTGGCGTATGTATACAGAAGATGATGAAGTAAGGGCTTTCATTGAGGAAAGAGAAAGAAAACTCGGAGGGAAGCTCATATACAGGGCCTTTGCCACATGGTTTGCAGAAATCGGGGGAGAAAGACGTGAGTATGGAGTTTTCCTCTGTAGTGATGGAAGGACCTTAATGGTTGAAGACTTCTTCAGGCCCGGTACGATTCTCGGCTACAGGGTTAGCTCTAAGAGTGAGAAGAAAAGAGAGGAGGAGTATGTTAAGATGGAAATCTGCCTTCCGCTCAATGAGGTAACAGAAGTCTGCTACTGTTCCCGCCCCAGTGCCGAGAAATCCTTAAAAACCATAAATGATGTCAGTAAAAGAGCAACACTCTTAAATAAGATATTTACAAAGAACTGCACTAAACTGAAGGTCGGGGAGAGGGTTTTTTTCTTCGAACTACCTTCATTTGATGAATTCAAGAAACTTGTAGAAAAAAAGGAGATTTAATATGAGCGTATTCAAAGCTTACGACATTCGTGGAGTCTGGAAGAAAGACTTTGACGAAAACACAGTTTACAAAGTAGGTTTCTTCCTCCCGTCACTTCTGAACACAGACCATGTGGTTGTCGGCAGGGACGTCAGAATAAGTTCCCCTATAATCCACGATGAACTTGTCAGGGGTATAACAGACAGTGGTGCCGACGTATGGGATCTCGGATTGAGCACAACTCCGATGGTGTATTTTGCAACAAACTTCCTGAAGGCAGACGCATCTGTCCAGATTACAGCTTCCCATAACCCCGCTCAATACAATGGGCTCAAAATCAGCCGTACCGGTGCTCTTCCGGTCGGAGGAGAGACAGGTCTCAAGGACCTCGAGAAGATGGTCAATGAGAAGGAAGTCGTAATTTCCGAGAAAAAAGGATGTGTCAAAGATTACTCATATGTAAGAGACGAATACGTCAAATTCTTTGAACCTTATGCCAAGGGACTCGAGGACCTTAAGCTCTCAATCGACTGCTCAAACGGAATGTCCTCTCTTGTCATCAAGGATGTGTTGAAGAATGTAAAAGACATCCACTACATCTATGATACACTTGACGGGAATTTCCCCAATCATGAGCCTAACCCACTTGAAGAGAAAAATTGCAAGGACATCGAGAAGGAAGTCAAGAAGAACGGAAGCGACTGCGGTGTCATCTATGACGGGGATGCAGACAGGGTTATCTTCGTTGATGATAAAGGCGAATGGATTCAACCTGACTACATCACAGCTGTCCTCGGCTACTACTATAAGAAGAAGGGAATGCTTGGAGCATCCCTATGCGATGTCAGAACAAGCAAAAGTACAACAGACTACCTTGAGAAGGAAGGTTGGAAAAATACCATCTGGAAGGTTGGACACGCATTTGCTAAGCTCAAGATCAGAGAGATCAACGGAGTATTCGGCGGAGAGCTTGCCGGCCACTACTACTTCAGGGAATTCGGGAACTGTGACAGCGGGGTTCTTGCCTCCCTCCTCGTGCTCAATGTGGTCAAGGCTCTAAAAGAAGAAGGGAAGACCCTCTCCTCATTCCTGAAAGACATCATTGTCTATGCTAACTCACATGAGACTAACTTCAAGCTCGAGAACAAGGACGGCGCTATCAACGCACTCTACAATAAATATGCACCTTCTGCCGATAAGGTTATGGACTTCGATGGATACAGAATCGAATATCCTGACTGGTGGTTCAGTGTACGTAAGTCCAATACAGAACCTTTCCTTAGAATCGTCTGCGAAGCAAAGTCTGAGGAGATGCTGAAAGAGAAGATGGATGAGATCTCAGCTATCATTCACTCATTCAGCTGATTAGAGAAGCTGTACTATACTCCCCATGGTTGGTTCCGTGGGGATTTTTATTGAATCAAGTTTAAGGTATTACCTGAAAATTCAATCAAATTTTTTACAAAATCTTTACATATACAACAGTTTTTGAAAAATTCTTGAGGGATATTGCAATTTTTCTCAAAACATATATCATGTAAGACCGAACGGAGACAAATATGGTAAACGACTATGAATACATAATCCATAACAATGGGGATTTGAGTAAAAAAGACCAAAGTAAAGCAAAAGAGATGTTCCCTGTATCGATTGCAAGGGAAGCAAGAAAATTTCACCGACAGATTCCTGGCTACAGGATGACACCACTTGTTGCAATGCCGAATCTCTCCCATATGCTGGGAGTCGGTGGAATATATATCAAGAATGAGGCAATGAGACTTGAACTCAACTCATTCAAGGTAATGGGTGGTTCCTTCGCAATCTACCGCTTTATGAAGAAGCTTCTTAATATGGAGGACAAAGAGCTCACATTTGAATACCTTGTAAGCAAAGAGTGCCATGACAAGGTCGGCGACATAACATTCTGCTCCGCCACAGACGGAAACCACGGCAGGGGACTTGCATGGGCTTCCAAGATGCTGGGACACAAGTGCAAGATTTACGTTCACTCCGAGACTACACAGGCACGTATAGATGCAATCAAAAAATATGGTGCAGAGGTTACTGTTGTCAATGGGAACTATGATGATGCAGTAAGGCAGGCAGCTGAAGATGCAAAGAAGAACGGCTGGTATGTCATCTCCGACACTTCGTGGCCCGGATATAGTGAAATCCCAACATGGATCATGCAAGGTTACACTTCAATGCTTCTTGAAGCACAAGAGCAGTTCGCCGGAATGGGAATCCAGAAGCCTACACATATCATCGTCCAGGCTGGAGTCGGCGCCCTTGCGGCATCTGTCGTCGGATTCTACACAGCTCTCTTTCCTGAAGACCCACCCCTTTTTATTGTGGTCGAACCCGATAAGGCTGCTTGTGTATATGAATCAATAAAGGCTGGCGACGGTAATTGTCACAGCGTAAAGGGGGAGCTCGACACAATCATGGCAGGACTTGCATGTGGAGACCCGTCACCAATTGCATTCGATATTCTGAATAACAATGCTGATATCTTCATAAAGGTTCCTGATTATATCGCGGCAAGAGGAATGAGAATCCTCTCCTGTCCCCTCAAAGGAGACCCGTTTGTGATCAGCGGAGAGAGTGGCGCTGTTCCTCTCGGAGCCCTGTATTCACTCCTCACAGAGAATGAGGACAGTACACTCAAGGAAACTTTAAAGATTAATGAGGATTCACTAATCTTCATGATTAATACCGAAGGCAACACAGATCCAATGCATTTCAGACAGATTATCTGGGATGGAAGGAATCCGGTTCCAAAGGAATTCAAAACTAGAAGATAAGATATCGCCATCCGGAAGGGTGGCATTAATTTTCGCCTTTTTTCAAAATTTTCATTACTCTATTGACAAGGAATTCCGTTTTGCTCTAAAGTTCATTTGTTCGTAAGACATTCTCCGGTAGCTCAGTCGGTAGAGCAGGTGGCTGTTAACCACCCTGTCGGGGGTTCAAATCCCTCCCGGGGAGATACTAGACGTAGTTTTCTACGTCTTTTGTTTTTAAAATTCCACCCGTAAAGGGTTTGAATTTTTTTCATACAAAATCCTCCTCTGCCACCCCTCAATCAGGTGGCTTTTATTTTTTCAATAAAGGACATAAAGTAGTAAATATGGAAGGGAAGAAGAAAGAGACAATCAATATGACAGAGGGAAATATCTTCTCTCTCCTCATTGTCTTTGCTCTTCCGATCCTCATGGGACAATTGTTCCAGCAACTATATAATACCTTCGATACTTGGTGTGTCGGAAACTTCGTAGGAAAGAACAGCTTCTCTGCTGTAGGGACTGTAAGCTCAATTATAAACATGCTGATAGGTTTTGCCGGTGGATTCTCAACCGGGGCAAGTGTTGTCATTTCACAATTCTTTGGCTCCGGGGATGAGGAGAATGTCTCCCGAGCAGTGCATACCTATGTGATCTTCATGCTTATTCTAAGTATCCTGATGACAGCAGTGGGACTTCTGATGGTTCCCGTTTTCATCAAGATGGTCGGCTCTCCGGAGGAAGTCGCTGTTGAACAGGAGATTTATCTCTCAATCTATTTCGGTGGCCTTGCCGGGCTCATGTTCTACAACATGGGGTCATCAATCTTCCGTGCAGTCGGCAACTCACGCCTTCCCTTTATATTCCTTGTCATATCGGCATTGCTGAATATCGTGCTGGATCTTGTCTTTGTAATTTGTTTCAACCTGGGAACAGCCGGAGTTGCCTGGGCAACAATCATCTCACAGGGAGTATCTGCTGTTCTTGTCATTATTGCCCTCTTCAAAACAAAAAGCCCTGTCAGGATATCATTTGGAAAAATGTGCTTCGACACAAAAATTCTCTCCAGGATTATACTCATAGGACTTCCGTCAGCTGTCCAGATGGCTGTGACAAGTTTCTCCAATGTATTTGTCCAATCTTACATAAACTCCTTTGGAACAGATGTGATGGGAGGCTGGACTGCCTACTCGAAGGTTGATCAGCTCCTTTTCTTACCTATGCAATCACTCGGACTGGGTGCAATGACGTTTGTAGGTCAGAACATTGGGGCAGGCAACGTGAGAAGAGCTCAGAAAGGTGCAAACTGTGCCCTAATCCTCGGGCTTATCTCAACGACAATTCTTCTTGTTCCGATAGTTATCTTTGCTCCCGATGTAGTTGAATTCTTCATCAGCGCAGAGGAGGTTGAGGTTGTAAAATATGGCACTATGTTCCTCAGGTGTCTTAGTCCTTTCTATCTTCTTTGCACTTTCAATCAAGTCTACGGTTCCTCGCTCAGAGGAGCAGGGAAAAGCCAGCTTCCGATGGTCATCATGCTCTTCTCCTTTGTTTTCTCAAGACAGGCTTATCTCTATGTCATGAAGAACTACATATCGAATACGGTCCTGGCAATTGCCATGGGTTACCCATTTGGATGGCTACTGTGCTCCACACTTATCTCAATAAGTTTCTTCACCTATTTTGCACGTCTGAAGAGACAATCTGTCGCCTCAGCACCAGACACAAGAGAGCAGCAATGAACGGGAAGACGGCGTAAGAGGAAAAGAGTGTGCTGTATCCCCAGGTGTCAATGATAAATCCTCCGGCAAGAGTTCCCAGCAACTCGGGTAGATTTGTCGCCACAGCCCAATAAATACTCATCCCCACTTCATAATGCTCGCTCGACACATTTCTTGCAATATATGTCGTAGAAGCGACATGACATGCCCCGAACGTCAAACCATGCAACGTCTGGGCAAGAGCAAACACATATATATTCGGGATAAGGTAAAGCAAGAGTCTCACTGTCAGGGCAACAGCTGACAGAAAGAGCATAAGATGAGGCGTTATCTTTTTCTCCTTCAGGATGTGGCCGAAGAAAATCATGCACATAAACTCGAAGAGAGCACCAAGCGCGATGAAGAGCGAGAAGTAATTGCCCAGCCCCAGTGTCTCTGTCATATATGAGGAGAGCATCTTCTCAACTACAGACTGTCCTACACGTGTGAGAGCAACAATTGCCATAAAAATATAAAATCCCTTGTCAAACCAGGAAAAAGAGAATGCTTTCCTTTCGTCTTTTCTTTCCCTTATGTCATCTCTTTGCATCATTGAGGCGATAAGAAAGAGAGATACAAAGATCATAAAGCACCTTAAGATTGACAAGTTATCTGTATCAGAGGGGAAACCAGAGACGGCAAAGAAAGCAAGAGCTATCATATAGCCAAGCGTCCCGAACGCCCTTAATTGTCCGTACCTGTAGCTCTGGCCGTAGAGTTTACGGTTAAGAAAGCCGTCAACAAGCGGATTAAGCGACCAGAAGAAGAAATCAAGGGTAATCACTGACAGCATGACAATAGCAACATTACTCGAGAGGAAGAACGGTATACCGGCGACAAAAGAGCATAGTGCACACAGAATGAGGTAAGGTTTTGTCTTTCCCCTTCTATCCGTCAAAGATGAAATTACAAGTGGCCCGATTATTGCAAAAGCTTGTCCGATGGAGATAATCACACCCACAAGTGAGTACGAATAGCCCTTATTTCTAAGTGCTATCTGAATATATGGTGAATAGGATGCAACTGCTGTCTGCGTCAGGATTGCCAGGAGATAATATCGGTACATACTTGAATTATCTTCTCCCCTGCCGGGTTTGTGAAGAAAAAAATCTTTTCTGGTACTGAATCTTCAATAAATGAGGAGAGATAAATCCATGGCACTTTTCTTACTTAATGAAGCAAAAAACCGGTGAAAATTAAAACAGCTACATTATCTGTAAACATTATTTATTATAATTTAATGAATTATAAAATAGTTATAAAAATATTTATTTTCCTATTGACAATACATATGGTTTTATCTATAAGTTTATATCGATTATAGGAGACACAACATGTCAGAATCTAAAGAACTCTTCGAGGGACAGCACGAACTCGAGAGCATGATTACTAAAGTAAAGGATGCACAGCGTATCTATGCAACATTCCCGCAGGAAAAGGTTGACGAAATCTTCCGTATGGCAGCAATTGCAGCCAACAATGCGCGTATTCCTCTGGCTATTGATGCAGTTGAGGAGACAGGAATGGGCATTGTGGAGGACAAGGTCATCAAAAACCACTTTGCAGCTGAATACATCTATAACAAATACAAGGATGACAAGACCTGTGATATCATCGAGGAAGATTTAGGCTTCGGTATCAAGAAAATTGCAGAATCCAAAGGTGTCATATGCGGAATTATCCCGACAACAAACCCGACAAGTACTGCCATCTTCAAGGCACTCATTGCCCTGAAGACACGTAATGCCATTATCTTCAGCCCACACCCAAGAGCAAAAAAATGTACATGTGATGCTGCACGTATCGTTCTTGAGGCTGCAGTGAAGGCTGGCGCACCGGAAAATATCATAGGCTTCATTGAAGAACCTACACTTGAGAAAACGGACTACCTCATGAAACACCAATATATCAACCTCATTCTTGCCACCGGTGGTCCAGGCATGGTCAAGAGTGCATACTCGTCAGGAAAGCCCGCTATCGGAGTCGGAGCTGGAAACACTCCTGCACTCATCGATGAGTCCGCCAACCTCAAGATGGCTGTTGCATCAATTCTCATGAGCAAGACATTCGATAACGGTATGATATGTGCTTCAGAGCAGACTGTAATCTGTCACAAGAATATTTATAAAGAGACAAAGAAACTTCTCAAGGAGGAAGGAGCTCACTTCCTGACAAAGGATGAGATGGCACTTCTCTCCCCTATTATCCTTGACCCGAAGAGAGGTTCAGTCAATCCTGCGATCGTCGGACAGCCGGCATATAAGATTGCCCAGATAGCAGGCTTTAGCGTTCCTGAGAATACAAAGGTCCTCATCGGTGAAGTGAAAAAAATCACCATGGATGAACCGTTTGCACATGAAAAGCTCTCACCTGTACTTGGAATGTATGAGTGCGACACCTTTGAGGAAGGTTGTGAAATGGCAGCAAAACTCATAAGTATGGGAGGATTCGGACATACCTCTGTCCTCTATTGCGACGAAAAGCTTGACGAAAAGGTCAACGCATATGGCAAGATTGTCAAGACAAGCAGAGTCCTTATCAACATGCCGGCTTCCCAGGGTGCTATCGGTGACATCTACAACTTCCGTCTGGAACCGAGTCTCACACTTGGATGCGGAAGCTGGGGAAACAACTCAATAAGCGAAAATGTCGGCCCCAAACACCTTCTTAACATCAAGACAGTTGCAGAGAGGAGAGAAAACATGCTCTGGTTCAAACTTCCACCTAAGATTTATTTCAAATATGGTTGTCTCCCTGTTGCATTGCAGGAGCTCGAAGGAAAGAAGAGGGCATTCATTGTCACAGACAGCTTCCTCTTCAATTCCGGCATGATTGACGGAATTACTGATACTCTCAAGCAGATCGGCGTCGAGACAGAGGTCTTCCACCAGGTGAAACCGGATCCGACACTCGGGACAATCAACACTGCAATGCAGCTTGTCAATGCATTCAATCCAGATGTAATCATCGCTGTCGGTGGCGGTTCCCCGATGGATGCGGCGAAGATCATGTGGCTCCTCTACGAGCATCCGGAAGTAAAGTTCGAGGGTCTTGCACTCAGGTTCATGGATATAAGAAAGCGTGTCTATGCTTTCCCGAACATGGGAAAGAAAGCTAAGCTTGTATGTATTCCGACAACAAGTGGAACAGGAAGTGAGGTGACTCCATTTGCAATCATCACAGATGAGAATACAGGAATGAAGTGGGCTATTGCTGACTATGCATTGACACCAAGCATGGCAATCATTGACAGCGAGCTTGCGATGGGGCAGCCGAAAGGACTTACAGCTTCGTGCGGACTCGACGTCCTTACCCATGCACTCGAAGCACTTGTCTCAAGCATGAGTACAGATTACACCAATGCCCTCTCACTTGAAGCTGCAAGAGTTATCTTCAAGTATCTTCCCAAGGCTTATAAGGACGGCACTGACAAGAAGGCAAGAGAGAAGGTCCACAATGCCTCCACAATGGCCGGTATGGCATTCAGCAACGCATTTCTGGGTATATGCCACTCTATGGCACATAAGCTCGGTGCACAGTTCCATGTCCCGCATGGAATGGCCAATGCGCTTCTCCTGACAAATGTCATCAGGTTCAATGCGAATGACAACCCGACAAAGATGGCTGCTTTCCCTCAATATGAATACCCTTCAGTGGTCTCAAGGTATGCACGTGTCGCAGACTACATCGCAACTCCTGTGAATAACACAAAAAACACAGAGTATGTGGTTACAACTCCGAATATGACACTTGAGGAGAGAGTTGATGCCCTCATCGAAGGAATCGAAAAGCTCAAGGATGAACTGGGTATACCGAAATCCATTCAGGAATGGGGAGTACCTGAGGACGAATTCCTCGCTGTCGTCGACGAACTTTCTGTCAAGGCATTTGATGACCAGTGTACGGGTTCCAATCCGCGCTACCCTCTCATCAGTCAGATCAAGGCCCTCTACCTTGACTCCTATTACGGCAGAGCTTATAAAGAATGACACAAAGGCTCCGGGCAACCGGGGCCTTCTTATTGATGAAAAACAGACTTTTTGGGGACAAAGCCCATTTGTCCCCGATTCGAAATGGAAAACAAAGTGAAAGTGGTCTATCCTTGGTTCTACTTAACAAGGAGCACTTAGATGGTGAGAACAGCAGTCATTCTCTTTTTTATAACCAAATCACTCTATGATTTATTCATGCTCTTTCTTGAGACATCGAACCACAGCCGTCCCCTTCCGGACAATGTGAAGGATGTATATGATGCTGACAGGTATGAGAAATACTTGTCCTACAGGAAGGAAAGCGGGAGATTGGAGATATTTTCCACCATTCTGTTTTCTGCTGTAAACCTCATATTCCTCGTCTCAAATTTCTATGCTTTTATTTTCAGTCATTTTGACAGCATGAACATATATCTTGAGTACACTTCCGCTATAGTGATTATTACTGTCATCTCAATGCTACTCAGACTACCATTCTCCATTTATGACACATTTGTGATAAAAGAGAGGTACGGCATGAACAGGACAAACCGGAAAACCTACCTTCTTGACACTCTCAAGAGTTTCCTGCTCTCGGTCATTCTTCTGTCACTTATTCTCTCTGTGATGATTTTCTTCTTCTCCCGCTTCGGGATAAGGGGCGTCATAGGAACATCCGTTGCAATAGTCGCGATCTCGCTCCTCATCAGTGCACTTGTAGTCCCGCTTCTCAGAATATTCAACAGGTTCACCCCTCTTGAAGACGGAGAACTTAAGAACAAACTCCTGGAACTTTGTCACAAATACAATGTAAATGTCAGAAGGATAGTCGTCAAAGATGCATCCCGCCGCACAACGACATCGAATGCATTCTGTACTGGGCTGAAGAAGAAAACGATATCGATTGATGACAACCTCATCAACAATTTCACCGCAGATGAAATAACAGCTGTCTTTGCTCATGAATTTGCACATGCCAAGTTTAGACATGTGTTGAAGTCACTCCCCCTCTCGCTTGCCGGCTCTGTCATAACAATACTCTTCTTCGGTCTCATGCTCGAATATACTCCTCTCTTCACAGCCTTCGGCTTTGACGGTGTCAACTACTTCTTTGCACTTACTGTCATGGGAATCATCACATGGCCGGCGCAGATTATTGGAGATATCATACTCAATGCTATATCGCGGAAACACGAATATGAGGCAGACAAATTTGCAGCCACAGAAGGATATGGAGACGCTCTGATCAGTGCTCTCAAGAGACTTCACAACGAAGCTCTCGGGGAAATAAACCCCAATAAGTGGACAGTTTTCACAGAATATTCGCATCCGACCCTCTCTCAACGTATAAGTGCAATAGAGGGGACCATAAATAAGGACCGGGATTAACCGGTCCTGATTGTTAAATTACGTGTAGTGCTTCAGCATCAACATTTAGATAGCATTCTTCACCGACCTTATATATCTTCCTGTTCTTGGGGTTGTGATCCTCAAGTTTTATCAAGGTATTACCTACCATAACATGATAGTTTTGATAAGATCCCATGAAACAGGAGACGATGACACGACACTTTATACATCCTTCATCACTGAGTTTTGCAGCCTCAGGTCTGAGGACAGCAGTATATCTCTGCCCCTTCACCATGCCGGCCTTCTTAGGAACAGGAAGCCTGTTACCCTCGAAATCGAGGATGTCGTAATCTCCATCATCACCGATATAATTTCCTCTAAGGAAGTTGGCCTCTCCGATGAAATCTGCAACAAACTCATCAACAGGATGATAGTATATCTCCTCAGGGGTACCCATCTGGGCAACAACACCTTTGTTCATAATAATAATTTTGTCAGAGATGGCCATAGCTTCACTCTGGTCATGGGTGACATAGATAGCCGTGATTCCGACCTCCTGCTGGATACGCCTTATCTCGGTTCTCATCTGGACTCTCAACTTGGCATCAAGGTTTGAGAGAGGCTCATCGAAGAGAAGAACAGAAGGCTCAATTACAAGGGCACGCGCAAGGGCAACCCTCTGCTGCTGTCCGCCGGAAAGCTGATTGGTCATTCTCTCTTCCATTCCGGAAAGTTCAACAAGATCAAGAATCCTTAGGACCTTCTTCTGAATTTCCTCCTTTGGAAGTTTTCTGATTTTCAGGCCATACGCAACGTTATCGAAGATGTTATAATGCGGAAGAAGAGCATAGCTCTGGAACACCATTGCAGTGTCACGCTTATTTGGAGTAAGTTCGTTGATAGGCTCATCCCCAAGATAGATTTCACCTTCATCCGGGCTTTCAAAGCCTGCAATCATTCTCAGCGTTGTGGTCTTACCACACCCGGAAGGCCCAAGAAGCGTGACAAAACTGCCCGGCTCAATCTCTAGGGAAGTGTCCTTCACCGCATAGAAATCCTTTCCCGTCTTCGGATCCTTATAAATCTTTGAAATGTGAGAGAGTTTAACTCCCTTCTTAATCTTTTCCATTATTTAGCCTCCTTAAGCTTTCTGCTGGTTCCGAAGTATTTGATGAAGAGGTTCATCAGGAGAACAGAACCATATGTGATGAGAATGAGGATAGTTGCAAATGCACATGCAAGACCGTATGAACCTTTCTCTGCAAACTCGTTGATCTGCACAGTGATAAGCAGGAATTGCGGAGTTACAAGCAGGATTATAGCTGATATAGCAGTAATGCTTCTTACGAATGCAGTGACAAGACCACTGAGGAAGGAATCCTTTATCAACGGAAGTGTCACGGTCATAAAGACCTTGAATGAATCAGCCCCCATGTCATATGCAGACTCTTCGATGGACTTATCTATTTGTCTGAGTGCAGAAATACCGCTCCTCGTACCCGTCGGCAGCGATCTCACGACAAACACTATGATAAGTATAAGTGCCGATCCATAAATTCCTTGCAGGAATCCTGTATGGAACACACCGCTGGCAAAGCCACGAATATAGCCGACACCAAGGACGGTTCCCGGCACAGCCATTGCAAGCATACTGACAGCCTCAATGAAGCCTTTGGCCTTGAAGCTGCGTTTTACAACCAGATAGCTGATTATCATACTAAGCAATGCAGTAATCGGTGCCGCAATAAGCGAAAGCATAAACGAATCTCTGAAAGCCTTAAGACCCTTATAACGTGTAAACACTAGCTTGTACCATTTTGTGGTCAGAGGGAAGAACTTGTACCCCCATGTTGGGAAGAGCGAGCCCACAGGCACACAGATGTACATTATGATGACAAACAGGGCAATAGCAGAACAGAAGACTGTAAGAGGAACCTTTACAGACCTGTCTGTTATCAGCATTCTCTCCCTCGATGCCTTCCCGGTCAGAGTTGCAGCCGTTTTCTTCTCCAGCACATATTTTTGGATTGCAAACATCAAAAGTGTGATCATCAGGAGCACAACAGCCATGGCGGCAGCACCGGCTTTGTCATATGCACCGGTAATTTGAAGATAGATGGTTGTTGCCAGAGTATCATATGAACCACCGATAATCATAGGGTTTGCAAAGTCAGCAATTGATTCAATGAATGTGACAAGAAATGCGTTACCTAGTCCTGGAAGGAGAAGAGGGAGGGTAACAGATGTGAAAACTTTGAATCTTGTTGCCCCCATATCTCTTGCAGCTTCCTCAAGAGAAGGGTCAATGTTCTTCAAAAGCCCCTTCAACATCATGTAACACACCGGAAAGAATGTAAGGGACTGGACAATTGCAATTCCCCAGAACCCATATACAGAGTTGTCATATATATTGAGAACATAGCGTGTGATTATGCCGGCCTTTCCGAACAGCATTATCATTGACAGAGAGAGGACAAACGGAGGTGATACTACTGGCAGCATACTGACAACCTTGAAAAGTCCCCCGACAAATCTGTTCATCTTCACATATACTTCCACATAGGCAAACAGGAGACCTACAGCTGTGGACAAAAGTCCGACGACAAAACCGACCTTAAGGGTATTTGAAATGGCCTTCGTGAACGTCGGCATTTGGAATATACGGCCGAAGACACTGAAACCAAAATGGCCGTCTCCTACAAAAGAATCCACCAGAAGAATCGCCAGCGGATAGAGAATGAATAGTGTAAGGAAAGCGATTAGCACGACAATAGTTGTGACCATAATTGGGTCCGCCAAAAGTTTCTTCCTGTCGAGCGTTGCGCTCTGGCTTCTTGCCATATACTTTCCTCCTTGTATGTTTTTTAAAAAAGGGATGGCAGCGGAATGCCACCACCCCTTTTGTTTTAAATTAAACTAAGATTTACTTAACCTGGAATCTTGTTGTATCGTCTGTGTTTGCACCACCTGATGCAAGAGCTGCCATGACGTCGGCAACATACTGTTTTATATTGGCTGTAGCATCGTCGAAGTCATAGTCGATGACGTTGGAAGGATCAAGGCCAAATTCATAAGCAATTTCCGGCTGCTCTGCATTGTCGATAACGAGGAACTGGTAAGAACCATTCTCCTTAGCAATGTTCACACAATCAGGTGAAAGAGCAAATTCAATCCAGAGCTTAGCAGCATTCATGTGCTTAGCACCTCTAAAGATAGCTGTTGCTCCGATTTCACAAGTTGTTCCGCTTGAAGGAATGATCATACCAATGTTGTCATAACCGTTGTCGACAATTTGATAAATACCATCATGAAGGAAGCCGATTCCGATGACACATTCACCAGTTCCAACGTTCTTGCTCGGGCCTGATCCGCTCTTTGTGTAAACCTGGATATTTTTGTCAAGCTCAACAAGATACTTCATAGCTTCATCATGGCCATACTTCTGGATGATTGTGTTCAGGAAAAGTTTTGCTGTTCCTGCTGTATTATAGTTACTCAGCCAGATAAGTCCTTTGTACTCAGGTTTGATGAGGTCAGCAAAATCCTGAGGAGGTTCAATGCCGAGCCTAGCCACTTCATCCTTGTTGTACATGAAGCCGAGAATACCTGTATAGATACCGAACCAGCGGTTTTCCTTATCTTTGTATACGCTCTTTGTGATGTGGGAAGCGTTCTTTGCGTCATAAGATTCGAGGAATCCCTCAGAAGCAAGGACGTTATAAGGATCGGTTGTACCACCAAACCATACATCAGCTGACGGATTACCATTCTCTTCCTCAATCTTTGCCTGGACCTCACCAGTTGAAAGGCGCTGGTAAGTCACCTTGATTCCGTAAAGAGATTCAAATTTCTCACATGCAGCTGCAAGATATTCTTCCTCGCATGAGCCGTAAACAACAAGCTCTCCTTCAGCTTGTGCAGCAGCTACGAGTGGGTCAACTGTTGATGATGATGTAGTGGAAGCTTCTTTTGTTCCCTGAGCAAATACAGAGGAGACAACTAAGCAGAGTGCAAAAGCAATTATTAAAAACTTCTTCATAGTTTCCTTCCTTTTGTTGATAAATGATTATTTATTATCGGACTAACAGGGCTCATAAGCAAGAAAAATATAAAATTTAGCCTTACTAAATCGGATTAGTAAACGTTTTTACGGCATACGCAATTATTGTCTGAAACTTTTACACATATCTAAAAAGATTCAAGACCACACAGGAAAGATTTCAATCTGCAAACAGAAAAATCACATTCAAGGATTAAAGGCAACGACAGAGGTCAGTTTTGAGAGTCCTGCTTACATCAATTGCAATACAGAGCTTCAGCCTTCCTGAATTCCTCGAGAGACATATTCGCCCTCTTTGCTGCATCTTTTTCCGAGATAAGTCCGTCCTTAAAGAAACTGATGATAGCTTCGATTTTTCCTTTTGCAATTCCCTTTGTTATTCCTTTGG
>CAVHPV010000018.1:0-36486 GCA_963638045.1 Faecalibacterium sp. CAG:74
GGGTCACTGGCTCACTTTTTGTAGGCCCAGTGGTTCTCAGACGCAGTAGAAGTCATAAGACCTCTTTCCTTTGCAGAAGTATATGAAAATTACCAGGGAGACAGACGCAATGCATGGCGCGATTACTACACCTATGGAGGCATGCCTCTTGTGTGGTTCTATGAGTCACATGAGGAGAGAAGCCAATACCTAAAGGATCTTTTCACCAGAACCTACATTCTTGATGTACTGGAAAGACATCAGATAAAGAACAAAGAGGAGGTGTTGGAAATTCTTCTGAATGTACTTGCTTCGAGCGTTGGTTCCCTGACAAATTCGACGAAACTTTCAAATACCTTTGATACCGAACGACATATAAATATTGCCAATGAAACGATTGATGCATATATAGGATATTTTATTGAAGCTTTTCTTATTCAGAAGGCAGAGAGATATGATGTGAAGGGACGAAAATATATCAAGACGCCCGTAAAATACTATTACTCTGATGTCGGATTAAGAAATGCCAGGCTCGGATTCAGACAACTGGAAGAAACTCACCTGATGGAAAACGTTCTGTACAATGATTTGGTCCGGAGAGGCTATGATGTGGATGTCGGAGTTGTAGAGCAGAATGTCAGAACAGATGAGGGGAAGAATGTCCGTAAACAGCTGGAAGTTGATTTCGTGGTCAACCGTGGAGATGAACGTTGCTATATCCAGTCAGCTGTCTCTGTCGATGACCAGGATAAAAGAAAGCAGGAAACAGCATCGCTGATCCGTATCCCGGATTCCTTCAGAAAGATTGTAGTTGTAAAGGACTACATCAAACCATGGATAGATGAATATGGAATTCAATACATAGGGATAGAGGATTTTCTTATAGATGAAAACCTCATTACAAGAGGTTCAAATAACCTTTGATAGTGTCAGCATACAATAGCTATGACAAATCAGACTCTGCCTACCCAGAGGGGAATACTCGTTTTTTGACTGCTTTATAGTACCCAGTCTTCAATGACAAGGTTCGGGATACGATTGAATTCTCCAGTGTTATGTGTAACAAGTATTAAACCACGAGAGAGCGCCTGACCTGCAATGAGAGTGTCATAAGTACCGATTGGAGTTCCATTCTTTTCAAGCATGGCTCTAATTCTCCCACTGGTAATTGCGTCCTGTGACGTAAAGTTCAAGAAGTTGAAAGGAGAAAGCAGCGTATAAAGCTTGTCTCTTGTTCTTGCTCCGTAGTTGCTCTTTTCGGCACCATATTCGAGTTCAAAAACAGTAATTGACGAAACAAACAGCTCCTTCGGTTCTAATGAGAAAATTTTCTCAGTCAGCTTTGGATAACTGTTTTTCATGTAGTAAATGAAGATATTAGTGTCGAGGAGATACATCAGATTTCTTCTCTCTTATCTGTAAACTGAGGTTGGCTGCGGTCACTCATGAAGTCTTCAGGAAATGTCCCAACAATGCTTCTGGATTGAGCCCACGGATCGTCTTTCGGATAGATTACATAGACTTCTCCGATTTTATTAATAAAGTAATCTTTCTTCTCTGTCCTCAGTTCAAGGGGAATTCTAATAGCCTGACTATTCCCGTTTTGAAATACACGTGTCGTAAGCATGATGGTACCTCCTCTCTTATGTGTGTACAGTATGTATGTACTTGTATTTTATATAAGTTATTTATAAGAGACAAGAGTTTCGCTAAATTACAGAGAATAGAAGAAAAACTGACTGCCGGTTTTCATCCTGAGGTATTATACTGACCATATGACAGACGAAGAGAAAAAGAGAGAGAAAGAGAAGGAAACAGAAAAGCTTATAAAGAGACTGATTGTCTTTGGAGGCTTCGTCTTTGTATTTCTCTCCGTTTTACTTGGCTTTAAGATGCTGGGATTCTTTGATTTGATAAACTAAAAATATCCCCGGTCTCCCAGGGATATTTCCTTACAATCACTATATATATTTAATTAGTAATTCTCACTGACTAACTCAAAGTAAGCCTGAGGATGAGCACATACCGGACACTTCTCTGGAGCTTTCTTGCCGACAACTACGTGGCCGCAGTTTCTGCACTTCCAAACCATCTCGCCGTCTCTTGAGAAGACAAGCCCTTCCTCAACATTCTTCAAGAGTGCAAGATATCTCTTCTCATGCTCTTTCTCGATTCCTGCAACAAGTCTGAATTCCTCGGCTATCTTAGCAAAGCCTTCCTTATCAGCTTCTTCAGCAAAAGTCTTGTACATATCTGTCCATTCATAGTTCTCGCCTTCAGCTGCTGCCTTCAGGTTCTCAACTGTAGACTTGACAGCTCCACCTTCAAGATACTTGAACCACATCTTTGCATGTTCTTTCTCGTTATCAGCGGTCTCAAGGAAGAGAGCTGCAATCTGCTCATATCCCTCTTTCTTAGCCTTTGAAGCAAAATATGTGTACTTATTTCTTGCCTGGCTCTCGCCTGCAAATGCCGCCATGAGATTTTTCTCTGTCTTTGATCCTTTTAATTCCATAGTTTTCCTCTTGATATCTAATTAGGATAAATTCCTATTAATATAATACAGCACGATCATTAACATGTAAAGATGACCGCCTTTTCCAAGACGGTCTCATTTCTATTTCCTTACAGGGATAATTCTTACCTGCTTATATAATCCCTCTCCCTCACTCTTCGTCTCGACTCCGTCATACTCATTGAGAGCAGTATGAACAAGTCTTCTCTCGAAGGGGTTCATAGGATCAAGAAGTCTGCTTCTTCCCGATCTCTTCACCTGATCAGCCACCCTGTAGGCATTGCGGATAATCTGCTCCTCATGTCTCATACGGTAGTTCTCACTGTCGACCACAATCTTTATATCGGGATCGAGATTTCCGGCATATATGTTTGTAATAAGCTGGATGGCATCCAGGTTTCTTCCTTTTCTTCCGATGATATATGAAGAATCAGGAGACTCTATATCCAGCCCTATCTTGCTTTCCTTGCGGTAGCTGATTGTCGCCTCCCCTTCGTATCCCATCTTCTCGATAAGTGTATTAACAAACTCAAGAACCTTTCTCTCCGTATCATTCTCAGGCTCTATTGAGGAATCATCTCCATCCTTTCCTTCATCTGCAGAGACATCTCTCTCAGAGTCATCATCACCATAATAAACACGGATTCTGCAGCTGGGCTTCTTGAAGAGGCCCTTCTTCACAGCCTCAATGACCTCAACATCAAAATCCTCTCCGTTGAGATTCAGTTCCTCGATTGCCTTATTTCTCGCTTCTTCTTCAGTTTTTCCTTCAAAATCTTTATACATCAATAAACCTCGATTATTTTCTTTTCTTATTTGCTTTCTTTGCTGCCTTGATGGCATCCTTCTCTTCAATCTCCTTCCTGAAACCCGCAACCTTCTTCTTGTTGGTCACAAGCTGCTGGATAATTGAAAGGAGGTTGGACATAGACCAATACAGGAGAAGTCCTGACGGTGCATTGTAAAGTACAAAGAAGAATATGATAGGCATACCATATGACATAAACCATGTCATACCCTTGTTTGTTCCACTTGATGCTGTTGAACTCTGTGTAATCTTCATGGAGAAGATCATGGAAAGAGTGTAAAGAATAGGCAGCAAATGAATCTTTGCACCAAGAAGAGGAATATTGAATGGAAGGGTGAAAATTGTCTCAGGTATTGAGAGATCACTAATCCATCCTGGAATGAACATTGCACCCCTCAAGGAGAAGTCTTTGTTCAGAAGCCCGTAGAGACCAATAAAGATAGGGAACTGTATAAGCATAGGAAGGCAGGATCCCATAGGATTGATTCCCTCCTCTTTATACAGCTTCGCCACAGCGGCATTCTGTGCCTCCGGGTCATCCTTGTACTTTGTCTGTATTTCCTGGATCTTCGGCTGGATGGCACTCATCTTTGCAGTACTCTCCGTACCTTTCTTTGAAAGTGGAATGAGAAGAGCCTTCACAAGGAGTGTCAGAAGAATTATTGCAACACCATAGTTAGGAATCAAGAAGTAGAAACCTTCAAGTGCCCACTTGAGGATAGTCTCAAGCCAGCTGAGCCATGACACATCCAGTGCCTTCTTCAGATTATGGTCAGAAAGACCGAATATATTATCCTTTGCATTGTCATAAATCGAGAGCGTACTAGAAAGCTGAGGACCGATATAGAATGAATAGACATCTGTTGTCTTTCCAAGTTCCGATGCTGCACGTGTCATGTATACAACATCCTTCTGGCTGATCGTCTTACCCTGTGTGCGGACTGTCTCGCTGTATGATATTATGTTCTTCGTTTCAGGAATAAGAAGATAAGCAAAATACTTTCCAGTCACCCCAACCCAGCTCATTGCACCAGAGGAGGAGAAGTTACCGCTGCTCACTGTCTTCTTGTTATTCTTCTTCTCAAGCTTATAGATCACTCTTCTGTAGTCATAGTTACCGTTGAGAGAATCAAACTCAGGACCGACCTGGGATCCCACGGAGATAGTGTACATTGAGGTGCCTTCACCCATCGGAATGCTCTGTCCGTCATCCGTGTAGACTGTGACAGCCAGCTGAAGCATGTATTCACCGTTATTTGCAATAGCATATTTCTTTTCAATCGTGAACTCACGTCCTGTGCTGTCTTCCGTGTAGGAACGTGTGAATGTCACCTGGGTGATTGTATCGGACTTGCCGCTTACTTCCTTTACTTCTGTTGTGTAGGCAAAGATGTCATCTATCGGAGAAGATTTATCGTCACCCCAATAAAGCATAAAGGAAGGATTATCACCATCTTCCTTCAGAATGAGATTAACATCGTTCTTCTCGTCATGTACGGACTCCACTGTTCCGCCCTTCGGATTGAATGTCACAGATAATGCCGGTGAAGTAACTGTAAAGAGACTGTCATCTGTCACATTACCTGTAGCTGTGTATGAGGTTGATGCCAGTTCGACTACTACTGTGCTGTCAATTGCCTCTTCTGTCGTTGAAGCTGATGAAGTTCCGGCCAAAGTCTGCTGAAAAGTCATACCCACTGTAATGACTATTACGCAGAGAATGATTGCAATGATAGTATTCCTATCCATTTTAACTCCTGAATGGATCTGTTCTCAGTGCCCGGGAAGACGGAATAGGAACTCTGCTGATGAGATGGAATGGAACTATTTCCTGTTTGACCTGTCCAATAATGAAGTAAAATCAGACTCTAGCAAGGAAAAAGAGGAAACCCTCCCAGGATATACAATGAGGACATAGTCCTTGGTAATTTCTTCGGTTTTATCTTGGCTTGAATGACGAGACGGATAGTTACGGAAAATATCCTTTACACGCCTTCTCAGTTTATTTCTATCCACCGCCCTGCCATAGTGCTTTGCGGGGATTACAATAATCCTGTCCCAGCCAATTGCGTTCTCAAGACAGATTAATCGCATCCCAAGACAAGAATATGACTTACCCGTCCTGAAAATGCGATCAATATCATCTTTTTTTCTGATAATCTCTATCTTAGTAAGGCTTCTTCTCATCGCTGACAGTAAGGCTGTACCTGCCCTTAGCTCTTCTTCTAGCTAAAACCTTGCGGCCACCCTTTGTTGCCATTCTTGCGCGGAATCCGAATTTTCTTGTTCTCTTAGTCTTACTTGGCTGGTAAGTTCTGATACCTTTAGTGCTCATGCTCTAACTCCAATTTTAACGCTTTTCAGCGATGAATTTTCAAAAAATATGGACATTAGTGTCCAGTTTCAGAAGTTTATCAATCAATCTATCTGTAGTCAATAACCCCTTTCAGGGCTTTGCATTTAAAATAACTATATTCTCTATCTTTTTATCAGGAAACCGCTCATTCCATCTTGTGATGATGCTTTTTTCATTCATCTTAAGAAGTGATTTGCTTGAAAGGGATGAAGGAGTTACATAAATCTTTCCTTTTTCCAAATCTCCTATTGAGCTGAGTCTAGTGCACGAACTCAGGCTGGGTCCGCATATTACCGGCCAGGCATCAAAATATTCCTGGAAAGAGAGATCTATGTTGTACTCACTCATAAATTCCATCATGGCATCCCAGAGATTCTTCTCACTCATACAATCTTCCTTCCTTCACCTCAGCCTTTATCTTGTCATTCAGAGCCTCATTATAGTCTTCATTAGGAAGAAAAGTAAAAAAAGCCTGACTGTACTCAGGAAGTGATGAGAGTACTTTTCCCCTTTTTACATTGTCAAGTTCAAGAAGAACATCATCAATAAGAAGAATGGGCTTCTTACCTGTCATTTTGGTAAAGTAAATTGCTTCAGCTATCCTGAATATGAGGGAACAGAGTCTGAGCTGTCCTGTAGACCCCATCTGATTGAAAACCCCGTATTGGCTCATTATGGTGAATCTGTCTCTATGAGGACCACTTGTTGTAGTACCCATTCTCATATCACGTTCGAGAGTCTCCTCAAGGGACTCAATCAAACTTTCAGCTTTGTCATCTTTCCAGGATGGCTGGTATACAACTTCAAGATTATACTCTGTTCCTGAAATTTTCGAAAAAAGGTAAGGAAAAATACTGTTAAACTCCTCAACTGCCTTTTTTCTTTCCTCCATTATTCGGAGGCCGTAGCGTACAAGACGCTCGTCATAGAGTTTTATTATATTCTCGTCCTGCTCTTTGACAGCTGCATTACGCATGGTGAGGATATTTCTGTAAAGGCGAAGAGAATCAAAGAAGGAAGGAGAATAAAGACACATCATCTGATCAAAGAATCTTCTCCTGTATTCTGGTTCCCCTTTTATATAATTGATGTCCTCATGACAGAAAACTATACACGGAAATTGATATATAAGTGTCTTACGGTCCTTTATTTCCTTTCCATCAAGAATTATTTTTCTACTTCTTCCATAGTATGAAACTGTTATTTTTCCCTTTTCATCCCCATCTTCATATTCCCCTGTTATATTGAATCCTTCTTCACCGTTTTTCACACATTCTTTCAAAAGTGAAGTACGGAATGAGGAACCGTAACAGAGTATATATACACTCTCAAGGATATTTGTCTTTCCTTGTCCGTTCGAGCCGTAAAGAAGAATATTCTCCGAATCAGTATTAAAAGGTCCGGAGAATATATTTCTAAAATTGCTGTAGTTTAATGAAGTGAATTTCATCCCTGCATCGGCATCAGAACAAAGAAGTAATTCTTCTCCGGCTCCGGAGCAAAAATCATGGCACCGTTCTGGGTATGGAGCTTAATCTTCATGAACTCTGTGTCTATCTTCTTCACAGTCGGTATAAGAAGAGTCGAGTTGAATGATATTTTTACTGAAGGTCCGTTATATTCACAAGGTATAATCTGCTTTGAGTCTCCTACATCATTGTTTTCGCTGCTTATCATCATACCTTCAGGGCTGATGTCCACAAAAATCTTCTTGGATTTACTTTCGGTGAAGATTGAAGTCAATGATGTCGATTTTATCATATCGGCTACTGAGAGTTTGCATTCATATTCCAGGTTGGAAGGAATAACACGCTCATAATTAGGATAGTTACCTGTTATAAGGGTTGAGCTTATAGTTCTATCCTGAACCTTTGCATATATCATATCTTCTTTCACAGCCAATGAGAAAAGTCCTTCATTAGTGCATATTCTTTCAAGTAGTTGAAGAAATTTAACAGGAATGATTGCATGTCCGAAATCAGGTATATCCTGTTCAAATCTGTTTTCCATATAGGCAAGTCTTCTGCCATCTGTTGCAACCATCACAATTTTATCGTCTTTTTTCTCTGTATATACACCAGTAAGGAAGAAACGTGTTGTCTCCTCAGCTACTGCGAAGCCTGTTTTATCTGACATGTCATTAAAAGCTTTCTGAGGCAGTGAGAAGAAAGATTCTTCATCACAATATTTGAACTCAGGAAACTTTGAAGCATCCATAGTCTTGAGCTTGGTGTTGATCTTATTTGAGCTCACCGGGCGTATATTGAGTTTTTCATCTTCCTCACTGAATTCCATATCCTCATCAGGAAGATTCTTCAATACATCATTCAGGTTATTGCAGAATACAGTTGTTGATCCCGGAATGACTGTACTTACCGGTATTGATGAAATGAATGATATCTTGCCGTCCTGGGCTTTTATAGTCAATTTGTCATTATGATTTTCCAAGAGTACGTTACTTGTCATTGAAAGAGAGTTTTTCTGGCTTGTAAATAAAGCAGCAAGCTCTATTTCCTTCCTTATTGATGCACATGAACAGATGAATTTCACTTTTTAAGCTCCTAATAACTAATATAATAACATAAATATATAAATTAGTAATAATAATAGTAGCACAAATAATTGTTAAAAACTCAACAATTTCTTTCTACTGCATATAATTAAGATGTTAAAAACTATGTGGAAAAACTCATTTTGTTTTTAACATTCATTTTTATATGTGTAAAAAAAGCAAAGTATTTAACTTTTTCTTCCCTGTTTTTCACATTTATTTAACAGGTTTTACACATTTTTTTTATTCAGCAGTTTATTAACAGCATCAACTGCCTTTCTCACTGTTTCATCTGAATCTAACATCGATTCTGTCTGCATAACAGAATACCTGACGGAAGTATGATCCTTGTTTATGTATTTTCCTATGTCACTCTGAGTGAAGTGGCCATATTTGTAGGCAACAAACATTGCTATCTGTCTTGGAATCTTTATATTGCGGCTTCTGCTTGTTCCACGCATATCGATAAGAGAAACATTGAAGTAGTTTGATGTAGCAGTGAATACATCGTTGATTGTATAGTCAACATTCACCGCCGGAGCTTCAACAATCAGGTTCTTCAAATGTTCTCTTGCCATGTCGACAGTGGCTGGGGAACCTATCAGATTGGCAATCCCGCTGACTGTGATAAGAGCACCTTCTAGATCTCTTACATTTGTTCTGACTGACTGTGATATGTAATCAAGTACCTTTTCATCAAGTCCGAGCTTTTCTTCCTTATTTTTCTGTCTTGCTATAGCCAGTCTTACTTCATACTCAGGGGGTCTGAGATCAACATTGAGACCGCTTGAGAAGCGTGATCTTAACCTGTCTGTTATATCTGTAAGCTCAGTTATAGGTCTATCACATGTGAAGACTATCTGTTTGTTTTTCTGATGCAGTTCAACAAATGTATGAAAGAGCTCTTCCTGAGTTCCGGCTTTCTTTTGCAGAAAATGGATATCATCTATGAGAAAAACATCGACATCTCTGTATTTTTTCTTGAATTTGTTGGGTGTAATTCCATTACTACCCAGACTTTCAAGAAATTCATTTGTGAATGTCTCTGCTGTTACATAAACAACATTCATTGAAGGGTTATTATCGTAAATATAATTACCTATAGCCTGCAACAGGTGTGTCTTACCCAGACCTACACCACCATAAATAAGGCATGGATTGAAGGCAGTTGTACCGGGATTAAGTGCAATAACCTTTGCTGCCTTGTATGCTATATCTGAATTATCGCCCTGGATGAAATTGTCGAGAGTATATTTTGGATTCAAAGTAGGATTTTTCTTTTTTTCCTGCTTTGTCTTACTCTCTTTCTTTGTTGTATTTTCCTTCTCCTTTTCAGGTTTGGATTTGCTCATTGTTTTGTCAGTAATGAATTTAACCTTTACAGTCTCACCCTGCTTCTCACTGATGAAATTTTCTATTATTGTCCTGTAATCTTTGATGACGCTTGCCACAAAATCGGAATTGGTAACAAGAATAACCTCTCCATTTTTTTGTTCTTTAATATTTATGTTGTCCAGAAATACCTTTTTTTCAACAGGCAGATTGTTTTCCAGCATTTCTTTTGTTTCTTTCCAAAGAGTTAATAAATCATCCATAGTGTGAATTATGATAATCAATAGAATTTCAGATAGCAAGAAGAGATAAAATAAATATGCAAAATTCCATAATCTTTTATATTTAAAAGAGTTAATGTGCATTATTTTTTTGCTGTCCGGCTTGTAAACATCATTCATAGTATGGTACAATTTCATATATTAAATAATCACGCACGCGCGTGAGAAATCCAAAAAAGGAAATCTGAATGGAAGAAGAAAAGAAAATCGCGGGTCACACTGCTGATGAGCTTAAGGCGGAGCTGAAAGCCAGCACAGAGTACGATTCGTCTGGAATTACTGTTCTTAAAGGTCTGGAGGCTGTAAGACAAAGGCCCGGTATGTATATCGGTTCTACTGGTATTGATGGTCTGCACCACCTTGTTTATGAGGTTATAGACAACTCCATAGATGAAGCTATGGCCGGCTATTGTAATGAAATACAAGTAAGCTTTGAGAACGGGGAGCTGGGTGAAATTTGTTCTGTTGAGGATAACGGTCGTGGTATTCCGGTTGATATTCACCCGGGAGAGGGAAAAAGTGCACTTGAAGTTGTTCTTACGCAGCTGCATGCCGGTGGAAAATTTGATCACAATGCCTATAAGGTATCGGGTGGTCTTCACGGTGTCGGTGTTTCATGTGTTAATGCTCTCTCTGAGTGGATGGAGGTAACGGTTTACCGTGCTCCAAATGTATACCGCCAGGTCTACAGCAAGGGAATTCCCCAGACTGAAGTGACAATAGTCGGTACTACAGACAGAACAGGAACGACAGTAAAATTCACTCCTGATTTTACTGTGATGGAACCGAATTCGTTTGACTATGAAACTCTTTCAAAGCGTTTCAGGGAGCTGAGCTATCTGAATAAGGGGATTTCAATCTCCGTATGTGACAAAAGAGGTGTTGAGGAGAAGAAAGAGACCTTTCATGCTGAAGGAGGACTTTCCAGCTATGTCAAATACCTCAATGAGTATAAGACAGTGCTTTCGGATCCTATTTCACTTGACGGTGAGTCTACAACTGAGAAAAACGGACAGGGAGACCATGTGTCAATTGAAGTAGCCATACAATACAATGACAAGTTCGATGAAAAGGTTGTGACCTTTGTAAACAACATCAATACACGTGAAGGCGGAACCCATCTATCAGGATTCAAGGCTGCCCTTTCAAGATGTTTCAATAACCAGCTTAAGAACAGCCAGAAATACATGAAGGTATATTCAGGCTCTCTTGACAGCAAGGATATTGCAGAGGGATTGACAGCTGTCATAAGCGTAAAGATTCCTAACCCGCAATTTGAGGGTCAGACAAAGATGAAGCTTGGAAATTCGGCCGTTAAGGGTATTGTGGATTCTCTTGTCTATGAAAAATTAACAAACTACTTTGATGAGTTTCCAGATGTCCTGGATAAGCTCCTGAATAAAGTTACACAGGCAGCTCTCGGACGTGTTGCGGCACAGAAGGCAAGGGATAATATCCGCAAGAAGAATGATATCGGGGGACTTCCGGGCAAGCTTGCGGACTGTTCAATGCATAATCCTGAGCAATGTGAACTCTTTATAGTTGAGGGAGATTCTGCTGGTGGATCTGCCAAGAGTGGCAGAGACCGTAACTTCCAGGCCATTCTTTCTCTCTGGGGAAAGATGCTCAATGTTGAGAAGGCACAGGAGGCAAAGGTTCTGAATAATGAAAAACTTCTTCCTATCATCCAGTCTATCGGAGCAGGCATAACGCGTTATAATGCTGGTTCTGTAAATGAGGAGGAAGAGGATACTGAAAACGGAAAGAAGGAAAAGGATGACAAGCTTTTTGATCTAAACAAGGTAAGGTATCATAAGATTATCATCATGGCCGATGCCGATGTCGACGGCAGTCACATCCGTACTCTGCTTCTTACTTTCTTCTATCGTTATATGAGACCTATCATCGACAACGGATATGTATACTTTGCAATGCCTCCTCTCTATAAATTCTCCGGTCCCAGGATCAATAAGCCTATTTATGCTTACACGGAAGAAGAGAGAGCTGAAAGACTCGCTGAAGCCGTTGCATTGACAGGGGATGTCAACAAGGTTGCTGTACAGCGTTACAAAGGTCTTGGTGAAATGAATCCTGAGCAGCTCTGGGAGACGACAATGAACCCTGAGACAAGAATGCTTGGAAAGGTTCATCTCAAGGATGCCGAGGAAGCTGACAGAGTCTTCTCCATGCTTATGGGAGAGGAAGTGGAACCCAGACGTGAATACATCGAGCAGAATGCTACGTATGCACAGAATATCGACATTTAAAGGAGTGACTGATGGACGATAATAATGAAAACACAATCATTCCTGAATCCCAGGAAGAGAAACAGGAGACAAGGCCGGGTGCTATTTTGACATTTGATCTTTCAGACCAGATGAAAAAGAGCTACATAGATTATGCAATGTCTGTCATAGTCTCACGTGCCCTCCCGGATGCCAGGGACGGTCTTAAGCCTGTTCACAGAAGAATTCTTTATTCTATGTGGGACATGGGAATCAGATACAATACAGCTAACAAGAAGTGTGCCCGTATAGTCGGTGATGTTCTTGGTAAGTATCATCCACACGGGGATGCATCTGTTTATGATGCCCTTGTCAGACTTGCACAGGATTTCTCCCTCAGATATCCGGTGGTATTTCCTCAGGGAAACTTCGGTTCAATTGACGGTGATCCACCGGCAGCCATGAGATACACCGAGGCCAGGATGGCCAAGGTCGGTGAGGAGATGATGGCAGACATCGGTAAGGATACGGTTGACTTCATGTCAAACTATGATGAATCCCTTACCGAGCCTGTTGTGCTTCCTGCAGCCTTCCCGTTTATGGTATGTAACGGTTCTTCAGGTATTGCAGTAGGTATGGCAACAAATATGGCTCCTCATAACCTCAACGAGGTTGTTGATGGTATATGTGCCCTTATTGATAATCCTGAAATAACAATTGAGGAACTAACGGAATTTGTTAAGGGTCCTGACTTTCCTTCTGCAGGTACAATTCACGGAAAGAAAGGTATAATGGAAGCCTTCACAACAGGTAAGGGAAAAGTTGTTATAAGATCAAAGTATGAGATTGCTGATGCAGATCCTCACAGTAAGGATGACCTCAACAAGACACATACTGCAATCTATTTCACGGAGCTTCCTTACCAGGTTAATAAGGCTGAACTTGTGAAGAAGATAGATGATTACCGCAAGGATGGTGTCATTCCCGGAATTGCACAGATCAAGGACCTTTCAGGAAGAGACGGTTTAAGGGTTGCTGTTTATCTCAAGCAGGATGCTGTAGCTAACATTGTGCTGAATATGCTTTGGCAGAAGACGGCATTGCAGTCCAACTTCAATATTTACAATCTAGCACTTTACAACGGAGCTCCGAAGCTCTTTAATCTCAAAGACATGCTGCAGGTCTACATAGACCACAGGGAGAGCGTTATTGAACGCAGGACACGCTTTGATTTGAAGAAGGCAAAGGAAAGGGAGCATATCCTCCTCGGTCTTAAAATCGGTCTTGAGAATATTGATGAGGTGATTGCCATTATAAAGGCTAGCCAGGACAACACAGTTGCTTCACTTGAGCTTCAGAAAAAACTACAGCTCAGCCAGTTGCAGGCAGATGCAATCATCGATATGAAGCTGGGTAAGCTGAGTCATCTGGAAACAGATAAGATTCTTGATGAACTAGCTGAAATTGAGAAGAGAATCAGTGAATACGAGTATATTCTCAGTGATAGATTACATGTTCTCGAGGTTGTGAAGAAGGAAATCAGGATCATTGGTGAAAAATATGGTGATGAGAGAAGAACCCAGATAATCGAGCATGAACTCGATGACGCTTCTCCTGAGGATTTCATCAAGAAGGAAGAGGTTGTAATCAACATTACCAAGAAAGGCTTTGCCAAGAGGCTTTCCGTTACGGAGTATAAGGCTATAGGAAAGGGCGGAAAAGGAAATATAGGAGCTAAGCTCACAGACGGGGACTATGTTGACCATCTCTTCACATGTTCCTCCCATGACATCCTGACTTTTATCACAAACAAGGGTAAGGCTTATTATATCAAGGCCTTTGAGATTCCTGAGAGTGCAAAGACAAGTAAGGGTGCCAATATGAAGAACTTCCTCAAGATTGAGAACGAAGAGAAGATTACATCTGTAATCAACTTCAAGCTTGAGGAAATCAACGAGGAGACTTACCTGTTGATGGTAACAAAGATGGGAGTTACGAAGCGTGTTGGAATGACAGAGTTCAGGAATGCCAAGACCAAGGGTGTGAAGGCAATTCTCCTTGATGAGGGAGATGAGCTTGTTGAGACTCTTATGGTTAAGGACCATGATGAAGTGATGTTCATTTCAAGAAGCGGTAAGGGACTCAGAACGTCTGTTGATGATATCAGGTCAATGGGAAGGACTGCTCATGGTGTGAAGGCTATGAAACTCCTCTCAGGCGATGAGATAGTATCAGCAGTGAAGGTGGAAGATGACAAGAATATCCTCCTTCTCACTGAGCTTGGCAAAGGTAAGAGAACTTCTTTTGATAACTTTATGCCTCATGCAAGAGGAACAATGGGTCAGAGGATTTATTCTCTTAATGAGGATGACAAAGTTGTCGGAGCTGTTTCCGTTACTGACAATGATGATGTAATTCTCATTACAATGCTCGGTCAGGTGCTCAGGGTTGCTGTTGTGAATATCAGTAATCAGGGTAAGAATGCATCTGGAGTCATTGTAGCTAAGTTCAAGAAAAAGAATGACCGCGTTAATGCTCTTGATGTAACACTTCATGAAGATGCTCCTGAAGAGTTTGAAGAAGACTCAGACGAAGTTCAGAGTGAAAATAACGCTCCTGAAAACAGTGAAGAATAGAATATTTCTAAAGATTCAGATTTGCCCGGTTAAACGCCGGGCATTTTCTTTAAGCCAATAAAGAAAAACAGCATATGAGGAAAAACCGACTTGAAAATATACCCTATCATATAGGAGATTAAGGTAAAGAATATACAGCTAAAACTGTAACTATAGATAGAAACAATTATTATGAGGATATTGACTAATTCTTTTAAATATAAAGAGATAACTAAGTGACTAATATCACCACGAAAAAGGTCAATTTAGGAATCATAAATTCGCAGAAGTAGAGACAAAAAAGTGAGGATAACAGGGGTGAGGAGAAGAGGGTTTATCTAGGTTGGAATAATATTGGAGACTTCATAAAGGAGAAAGAAAACTGGGGAGGAATATGACCACACACATATCTATTTCCAGATATAAAGTTTTAATAAAGCGGTTGGGTTACGTGTTCCACGTGGAACATCTATCTATGTTGTTATTAAATTTTGTACGTATGAACCTAATTTTTGCTGCTCTTTATTTATGACTGTTACCAATTGATTGACATGTTTGAAGCATTTTTATGTCTCGAACAATTAAGATAATTAACAATCCTTCTTTTTCTATGTTATAGCATTTCGGCGGGGGGCCTGGAGCAATTTATAACCAACCAACCCCTAAATGTGCTGTTGTTCCACGTGGAACAATGATAGTTATCATATTTTGATTTATAAATATTATTAGAAGAGTAATTTGATCTATATACTTCTAAATTCCAAAATTTTTCATATAAATTTTTGTTATAGATTCAGATTCTAAGAACTTTGAGTTATCTAATATTGGGATATATATTAACCCAATATTAAAATTCATCAAGGGAATATTCTGTTACCCGAGCGAGCACACGGCAGCAGGCAACTATGTGTGCTTCGGAAAATAAAAGCTTAATTATATTTGAAAAATTACCAGGCACTTAATATCTCTGCTTTTCTTTGTTAAATTTCATAGTAGTTAAGCAATAATGTTGAATACATCGGTTACGACCTACGTAATAATTAAGGTTTTTTAATTTAACTGGTTTGTAATAACGTTTTTATCATCAGATTTGTCATTTTTATGTTCCACGTGGAACAATTAAATATCATTTTGTGCCTTAGTAAAGGGATATATATATCAATTGGATTTCAAATGATCATTGAGTCATAGGATATTATAATCCAGAATTTTATATATTTAATATCCGTGTATGTCTGTTTTGGCAGAAGAATATGTTTTAGTAAGTTGTAGCTTCGGGCTTGTATGCGGATTTCGAAAATTTTTGAAATAGTTAGCCTGTTCGGAGAGAGAGTATGAGTTAAAAAATATAATTCTATTTAATTAACTTAGCTTTTACCTTTTCCAGGATGTAGGAAAGAGACGCAAGTGCTTTATATGTTTATGTTCTTTACAAAGAGAGATGGAGATGAGATGGATTGATTGTTTGTTGGTGGCATTATATGCAGCAAGGAAAGGGAGGATTTCGCATTATTTTCATAGTAAACCTGATATTTTGAAGAGAAATTTAAAAAGTATGCTTTAGAAAAGTAAACAAGAGTCTTAGATGTAAAATATGAATAGGTTAACATTCTCTACTTTATGCGCGAAGGTTCCACGTGGAACATTAAAAATAGGAGCTCCTGTACAAAGAAGCTCCATATGCTGAGATGTAAATCAAATCAGAACATTTCATCGTTTACTACTACGATATCCTTATCAACTGTCTCCTTCAGATACCTTTCAACACCGTTTGAGAGAGTCATCTGGCTCATCGGGCAGCCTGCACAATGTCCATGAAGCTTGACATGAACAATTTTGCCTTCGATCTTTTCAATAGAGATATCGCCTCCGTCATTTTGCAATGCCGGACGAATTTCATCTATAGCTTTAATGATTTCTTCTTTCATTTTTAGCTCCTTATAAGTTGTTATATTAAGAATAGCAGTAGCTTTATTTTGGGTCAACTTCCTTTTTTTGCTGACAATTATTCCTATAGTGGATATAGTATTTGTATGTCGAGAAAAATTATTTTTTATAACCAGAAAGGTGGAGTAGGAAAGACTACTGTAGCTGTAAACCTTGCCTCTGCTTTGGCTGTTAAAGGCTTTAAGGTTTTATTAATTGATCTTGATGCACAGGTCAACCTTACTCATGCTGTTTCCGGTGACTTGAAGAAGCCGAATATTTATCAGGTCATAACAGGTCAGGTTGATGTTAAAAGTGCTATTCAGTCTACGCAGTTTTCTAATCTGGATCTGATTCCCGGATCCCTTGACCTTGCCGGGTTGGCTATAGAGCTTGTTGAAGAGGAAAACAGGGAAAAGTTCCTGAAAAATACTACTTCGCCAATTGATGGAGAGTATGATTATATTCTACTTGATTGTCCCCCATCGTTGGGGTTGGAGACGGTTAATGCCCTTTGCTGGTGTGATGAGGTGATTATACCTCTTCAATGTGAATATCTGGCTATGGAGGGATTGAATTTAATAATGAGAACTATTACTAATAGTAAGAAGTCCATTAACCCGAAAATACGTATTCTTGGTATTCTGTTTACCATGTACAGTAAACGTATAAGACTTAATCAGGATGTGGTTGATGATATTTCAGCATATTTTCCTGATCTCGTCTTTAAAACAATAATTCCACGTTCTTCAAGACTTGCTGAAGCACCGTCACATGGTCTTCCAATCAACTACTATGATAAGTCTTCAGCTGGAGCAAAGGCATTTGTTAAGTTAAGTGAGGAGGTAATCAGCCGTGGCAACTGACAGGAAAAGAGGATTGGGTAAGGGAATCGGCTCCCTGTTAAGCGGGTTTGATTTTGATACCCAGACAGAAGATATTCTTACGAAAACTTTGAAAGAAGAAACTAATCATAACAAGCTGACGGTGGTTGAGATAGATATCAACAGAATCAGGACCAACCCTAATCAGCCGAGAAAATACTTTGACGAGGAAGCGCTGAATGAGCTTGCAGAGTCTATAAAGACACAGGGAATCATCCAACCACTGACAGTCGAGGAGATTGCTCCCGGGGAATTTTCAATTGTTGCGGGGGAGAGAAGATATAGAGCGGCAAAGATAGCCGGGCTTGAAAAGGTTCCTGCAATTGTCATGTCTCTTACTGATGTACAGAGGATACAGGTCTCTCTTATTGAGAACATACAAAGAGAGAATCTGAATGCTGTTGAAGAGGCTCAGGCGTACCAGTACCTGATTGATAAGACAGGTTTCACACAGGAAGAGGTTGCTACAAAAGTAGGAAAAAGCAGAAGTACAATAACAAACTCTCTCAGGCTTCTTTCTCTTTCTGACCAGATTAAGGATGATATTGTTTCCGGTGCCATGTCGGCAGGGCATGCAAAGGCAATTCTGTCGCTTGTGAATCCATCAGATAGGCAGCTTTTGAGAGACAAGATTATCAGGGATGGGCTTTCCGTAAGGGATGCAGAGGAAATGGCTGCCTCCTTCAATAAGGGACAGAAGGTCAAACCGAGGAAAAAGAGTGAGAAGGAAGACAGCGAATTGATAAAGGCAGAAGAGAAATTCACATCCTCCCTCTCTATGAGGTGTGAATTAAAGGGGTCTCTTGAGAAGGGAAAGCTGTTGGTAAAGTACCGTAGTTCCGCTGACCTGGAGAAGCTTTATGCCCTGATTAGTAAAGGTGAAATACTATTTAACGATTAAATTATTATGATAAAAGGAAATAAACATGAAAGACGGATTATATGCAATAATTAAAACCAAAAGGGGAGACATTACTCTCTCCCTTGAGTATAAGAAGACTCCTATGACAGTTTGCAATTTTGTTGGACTTGCAACAGGGGTGCTTAACATGAAGAATCCGGGATTGCCCTTTTATGACGGACTTAATTTCCATCGTGTCATTGATAACTTCATGATTCAGGGAGGATGCCCTGAGGGAAATGGAACAGGTGGTCCGGGATACAGATTCCCCGACGAGTTTGACCCTTCGTTGAAGCATACAGGGCCGGGGATACTCTCAATGGCCAATGCAGGTCCCGGAACCAATGGAAGCCAGTTCTTCATTACCCATGTGGAGACACCCTGGCTTGATGGCAAGCACACAATCTTCGGCCACGTTGTTGAAGGCCAGGATGTTGTCAACAAGATCAAGCAGGGGGATAAAATCAACTCTATCGAGATAGTCCGCGTAGGAAAGGAAGCCGAGGAGTTTGAAGTCTCGAAAGAGAGATTTGCTTCTCTTGTCAAAGAGGCTGAAGAAAAGGCCAGAAAGGCGAAGGAAGAGGAAAACGGGAAAATACTTGAGGAAATCCATTCGCGCTATCCTGATGCCATTACGACGCCTTCAGGCCTTATGTATGTAATAGACAGAGAAGGAGAAGAGGGAAACAGCCCGAAGTTCGGTGACAGGGTTACCGTTCACTATGAGGGAAAGCTTCTCAACGGCAGGGTCTTTGATTCTTCGTATTTGAGAAAAGAACCTGCTACATTTAAGATAGGAGAGGTGATTGACGGCTGGAATGAGGCTCTTGTCATGATGAGAAAGAATGAGAAAATGACGCTCATTATTCCTCCTGAACTCGGTTACGGTGAATATGGATACCCGGGTGTCATCCCTCCAAACTCATATCTGATCTTTGAAGTGGAGCTGCTTTCTTTCCAGGAGAAATGATATGAAGAGCACCACCATATATGTCTGTCGTGAATGTGGAAGGGAAGAGACAAAGTGGACAGGAAAATGTCCTGATTGTGGCAGCTGGAACAGCTTTGAAGAAAAAAGTGTAACTCCCTCAAGGAGTATCGACATGACAAAGACTGTGATAGATGACTCTGTCAGAACCCTTAATGAGGTTCCTTACGAGAAAACTATGAGAGTCTCTTCCCGGATGGAAGAGTTTGACAGAGTTCTCGGTGGTGGTGTTATGAGGCCGTCAAGCATTCTTGTCGGAGGAGAACCGGGAATCGGGAAGTCAACATTGATGCTCCAGATAATCTCCTCCCTCTCCGAATATGGACCGGTACTCTATGTTTCCGGAGAGGAAAGTCCGTCACAGGTGAGACTGAGAGCGGAGAGGCTGAATCTTCCCACAGAGAAAATCCAGATTTTCTGTGACACCAGGCTTGAGGCAATAGAAGAGGTGATTGAGAGAATTAAACCCGCATACATTGTTGTGGACTCTGTTCAGACACTCTCCTCATCGTCTTTTGAGTCTGCAGCAGGCTCTCCCAACCAGATCAAAACATGCTGTATGGAACTCTCTGTGATGGCCAAGAAGGCCGGCTCTGCCATCTTCTTCATAGGCCATGTCACAAAGGACGGGATTATCGCCGGCCCGAAAATCATTGAACATATGGTTGATACTGTCCTTTACTTTGAGAGTGCTGAAAACGGGATCAGACTTCTCCGGGCAAGTAAGAGCCGCTTCGGCAGCGTGGACGAGCTGGGTCTCTTTGAGATGACGGCAACAGGCCTTAAGGGTGTAAAGGATCCGTCGCTCATATTTCTCTCCACGAGAGAGAACGAAGAAGTTCCTCCCGGGATTGTTTTCACTCCAGTTGTGGAAGGTTCAAGAACATTTATTGTTGAAATTCAGGCTCTTCTTGTGGATGCAAGAGGGGGCTACCAACGTATCTACTCAGACAAGATTGATACCAACAGAATAAACAGGGTTGAGGCAATACTATCCAGACATGCCGGTATGGACTTGTCCGGGCAGGACATATATGTGAATGTGGCAGGTGGCGTGAAGCTTACTGAGGCAAGCATAGATCTTCCTCTGGCTCTCGCACTCTATTCGTCCAAGACCAATATAGCATTGCCGTCATCTCTTGCATCTTTCGGAGAATTGTCCCTTGCCGGGGAAGTGAGACCTGTTACCTTCCAGGAAAGAAGAGTTAAAACTCTCCTTGATATGTCTTTCTCCCGCATAATCACATCTACATCGGCATTATGTAAGAAAGAAGATGGCATTGTCTCTGTGAAAGATATAAGAAGTGCTGTGATAGCTGCATTTAGAAAGAAAGTCAGTCTGGGTAACTAACTATCCATCTTCCTTTAATGCAATAAGATACCGTGTATGTCTAAAACAGGTGTAAAAAAACAGGATGCCTGAGCATCCTGCGTGTTTTATCAAAGTTTTGCCAGGATAAACGGGAATCCCACAAGGGAGCCGAAAATGGAGCCCAGGCTACTCATGACGAAGGCAACCAGGCACTTGAGGATTCTGTTTTTGTACCATCCTTTCAGTGTCAGGGCATCATTGTTTATGTTCTCGAAGTCCTTGACTTTCGGTGCTTTGAAAGTTGCCTGCCATATACCTGCAAAGAGACCCACTCCCAGAACCGGATTAAGGACAAAGAACGGGGCTGTGACTCCGCTGAGGAGACATGTCAATATCGAGGCTCCTCCGATAAGGGTAAAAAGGAATGTGCAACTGGAGTTTGCAATGACCCAGTAAAGGAAGGCTTTGAGTCCCTGGTCCCATCCAGAAGTGAAAATGCCGACTGCAACCAATGCAACAATAAGTACCGGGACAACCCATTCAAGGACTTTCCCTGCCTTGCTGGGCTTGGGAATTTCAGTAATCGATGATGTGTCCGTGCTGATTTCCCCTTTCTCGAGTTTCTCCAGAGTTCTTATGATTCCCTGCGTGTGGCCTGCCCCTATGACTGCAACCTTTGTCTTTCCCTCTGAGGTGTAGATGGATGTGGCGAGGTATCGGTCCCGTTCATCTATTAAGACTTCTTTGACAGAAGGGAGTTCCTTCGCTACTTCCTTGAGCATGCTTTCAAGAGTTTCCTCGTTCTTCAGGTCTTCAAGGTCCTCTTCGCTTATTTTCTCGTTGGAGAATGATGCTGAGATAAGAGTTGCCAGAAGTTTGCATTTGTTCCAGAGAGAACTCTTTCCCCATGCCCTGCGGAAGGTGATCTGAATCTCCCTGTCACAGAGGGATACCGGGATGCCTTTCTCCTGGGCAAGTTTTGCCGCACCGATTATTTCTGCTCCCGGGTCGGATCCTGTCTGCTGTCCCATTCTCTTCTGGAATGAGGCAAGAGCGGTGTTGGCAAGAAGGAGGAAGCCTTTCCCTTCCTTGAAAATTTTCTTGATGTCCATATTCTCATAAGAGGCGTCTCTGGTCTTGCTCTTCATCCTTCCGTCATCAAGTTCTATGCATACTCTGTCCGGATTTTCTTTTTCAATGATTTCTCTGACCTCTTCGGCACTGTTCTTTGAAACATGTGCGGTGCCGACAAGGTGTATAACGTTCCCGTTATCGAATGTGAGTATATGGTAAGTATCGCTTACTTTTGCTGTTGTCATATCAGAGTTCCTTAAGTGCAGCTTTTAGGAAGTTGAGGATTCTTTCAGCTGATTCTATCTCCAGGTGTTCATTAACCGAGTGGACATCAAAGAGATTCGGCCCTATCGATATGCTGTCCATTCCGGGGATGCGGTCATTTATAACACCACACTCAAGGCCAGCATGAATTGCCGTGACAAGAGGCTCCTTTCCAGTAATCTTCCTGTAAGCTTCGGGAAGCTTGAGTGCAAGAGGAGACTCCGGATTTGGAAGCCATCCCGGGTAGCCATCCCCGACAGACACTTTAAATCCATTATTCTTGTAGATAGATTCAATAATTCTGGCAACATTCTTCTTTGCACTGTCAATCGAACTCCTGATGGAGAATGTTACATTGCAAGCATTATCTTTCAGGCTCACAATAGCCAGGTTGCAGCTTGTCTCGACAATGCCTTCGAGCGTCTGAGAATAAGCCTGTACGCCGTTCGGAGATACAAGAAGGGCTTCTCCCACCTTCCGGCTGTCTTCTTCTGTGATAGCAGTCTCCGACGCCGGTGCTTTTTCAACATTGATGGTAACGTTGCCGTCTCCCGTGCAGAACTCGATTCTGAGTTCTTCTTCAAGAATATGTGCTGTCTCAGCAGCGTCCTTGAAGGATGGTACGACAAGCATTGCTTTGAGGGATGACGGTATGACATTCCTCTTTGTCCCCGCCTCGATGCTGACCAGGCGATAGGATTTGAGAAGCGAGAGCAATCTGCTGAATGCAACAATGGCATTACAGCGACCTTTGTTTATATCGGAACCGGAGTGGCCTCCGAGAAGATTGGTAATTTCAACCGATATGGCCTCTCCTTCTGTAACCCTGTCACTTTCCAGGTGTATTGAATTAACCACATCAAGGCCTCCGGCACAACCGATACAGAAGAAACCTTCCTCTTCGTTGTCGATGTTGATCATCTTTCTGGCATTGACGAATTTTGCCTCAAGCCCGAACGCTCCGCTGAGACCTACTTCCTCATTCACAGTGCATATGGCTTCAAGAGGTCCATGCTCATAGCTGTCATCGGAGAGAAGAGTGAGAATCATAGCAAGGGCAATGCCGTTATCGGCTCCGAGAGAGGTGTCTTTTGCCCTGATTTCCTTCCCGTCCGACACTATCTCGATAGGGTCTTTCGTGAAGTCATGCTTTGAGCCTTCTCTCTTCACACATACCATGTCCATATGTCCCTGCAGTGCAACAGGAGCAAGGTTTTCGAGGCCCTTTGTTGCCTCTTTTTTCATTATCACATTGCCGGCAGCATCTGTAACTGCCTCTATATTGTTTTTCTTTGCCCAATCAAGGAGAAAAGCCCTTATTCCATCTTCCTTCCCGCTGTCTCTTGGAACAGAGGAAATCTCATTGAAATATTGCCATAATTTCTTTTCTTTCAAGGTGTCGTACCACATATTGTTCTCCTAATATGATTGAGTATAACAATTTTACTGTCCATCGTCAGTAAAATGACATAAAAGTGCCAGTTAAAAACGTCTTTGTGTCTTGCGCTCGGAAAGAGTTATACACAAAATAAACATATAGCTATGATAGATAACATCCTCCTGATAATTAACCCTAATGCCTCCAAGGGCAGGGGAAGAAATAAAGCAAAGAAGATAAAGGACATCTTCTCCGGACACGGGAGAAGCTGTACTATTGCATATACATCCGGAAAAGGACACGCGGAAAAACTGGCAAAAAGCGGAGTCGAGAGCGGCTTCAGGACAATCATTGCAGCCGGAGGTGACGGTACTGTCAATGAGGTCATCAATGGCATGATGAGGGCAAAGGGACACGAGAGAGCCAGGATGGGGATTATCCCGGTCGGCAGGGGTAATGATTTTGCATGGATAGCAGGCATTCCCAATGACATTGAAAAGGCTGTTGATGTTATCCTGAATGGTAATGCCAGGGACACCGATGTCGGGTTTGCCAAGGGAACGGGCCGTGAGAAGGGAAGATATTTCCTCAACGGCATGGGATTCGGCTTTGAGCCGATGGTCAATTTCAAGGCACAGGATTACAAGCATTTGAATGGGATGGCCAGTTATGTCGCTGCATTCATCCATATCCTGTTCAATCCTCCTAAAGGGTATGATCTCAATGTGAAGATTGATGATGAGGAGATAACAGTCAAATCCCAGCAATTCAGTGCGAACAACGGCCGCAGGATGGGCTCTTCATTTCTGATGACACCTCTTGCAGAGATAGATGACGGGCTTCTTGATTATATGTACACGAAGAAACTATATAAGGGATTCGGTCTGATAAAAATGGCATTTAAGTTTTTCCGTGGGGCAATGGTCAGTGATAAGGAGAACTTCGGGTACGGGAAGGCAAAGCGGATTGAGATTTCCTCTTCCAGAGATTTGATTGTTTCCCATATAGACGGAGAGGAGTTCTCCCGTGTTGGAAAACATTTTGAGATAGAAATACTTCACAATGCTGTGAAACTCTACCGGTAATGTGTACATTTTTCAGTAACAATTGTTTTTATACTAAAGAAATATAAGTATAAAAATTATGTTTGACAGATTCTTCTGGTGACTGTATCATTATAATACCGTATAAAACGCCCAAAAAGTGGGCGTGTTGCTGTTAAAGTGGTGATAAAATGATTAAGGAAAGCGTACCAGGAATTCATTTTTATGATCAGGATTTTGTCGATATGTATGACAGAGCCTGGGTTTGGTTGGAAGAGATTTGGAAGACAGGTGACAAGGATGGAAAGTTCCCCGAAGGATACTTCATCCATGACGGTTCTGATACCATTTCCCTTTATGATGTCTCTCTCTCCTCTCTTTTCCTGGTGTATTCAAATCAGATTTACAGCCCGTATTCGATGGTCGATTATTTTTATGCTCGTCAGGAAGCAGATGGAAGGATTGCTGAGGAGTATAACATAAATACAGATGAACCTGTTTTCAGCTCCTCAAACCCATTGGGCATTACACTTCCATTGCTGCCTTATGTTGAATATGTTTTCTATCACAAAATCGGAAACAAAAAGAGGCTGAGGGATGTCATTCCTTACCTTGAGAAGTATTTTGAATGGGTGAAGGCAAACTTCCAGGAGGCGAACGGCCTTTATGCTGTCCCGGAGAGTGCTACCCATATGCCCGGTCTCCCGCGTGAAGAGGCAAGATACTACATTGACTTCAATGCCTCCATGGCAGTCTTTGCCCTCTACCTTTCAATCATCGGTGATATCTTAAATGACAAGGAACTTGCTTTCAGATACAAGAGGGTTTACTTTGCCTTGAAGACAAGAATCAACTCGATGATGTGGTCTGCAGAAGATAACTTCTACTATGATCTTGATGAGAACGGGAATCAGATTAAAAACAAGCATATCGGAGCTTACTGGACGCTTCTGGCACAGATTCCGAATGATGAGTATGCGGCATACTTGATTGAAGCTTTGAAGGATGACAGCCAGTTCGGAACAGACAACCCGTTCCCGACACTTCCGGTATCGAATAAGCATTTCTCAAAGGATGGTGGCGGTTGCTGCGGTTCAGTCTCCTCCTTCATGAACTACATTATCATAAAGGGCCTTGCCAACTATGATTCGTTCATCTTTGCCAGGGAGTGTGCAATCAGGTACATGTATTTCATCCTCGACACACTCCACCCGGGAGAGGAGAAGCAGGGGGATGCATGGGAGTTCTACAGGCCGATGGGGGAGGGTCCCGCATCAATGCCTGAAGGCTTTGTAAACAGAAAGAGATACCTACCTTCAATTGGGCTTATTGCAATCTCGGCATGCATCGAGAATATCATCGGACTCGATATTTCGCTCCCGAGAAAGACTGTCTACTGGACAATGCCGTCCCTCGAGGCAATGGGGATAGAGCATCTTTCTCTTAAGAAGAACCTTATAACAATCCTTTCCAACAAGAACCAGAGGGGATGGGAGATAAGGCTTGAGAGTGAGAAGCTGTATTACTTTACTATCGAGATTATCGACGATGAGAAGAAAAAGACACTTCCGATTCCTTCCGGTAAGTGTTCAATGCTGATAGATAAGCTTTAATTTTACAAAAATTCGGCGTAAAGTACGGCACTGTCAGCCGTACTATTTATTATAGGATAAACAGGAGGTTTTTATTATGGACATGAATTCATTCTCCTTGAAGGGAAAGGTCGCCTGGGTTACAGGTGCCAGCTATGGTATTGGAATGGCCATCTGCAAGGCCTATCATGATGCAGGAGCTAAAGTAATATTCAACACATCCCGCCAGGAATCTGTCGACAAGGGACTTGAGGAATACCGTAAATGCGGTATGGATGATATCGAAGGTTACGTCTGTGATGTAAGGGATGAGAATGCTGTCAAGGCACTTGCTGACAGAATAGTCAGCCAATACGGCAGACTGGACATTCTTGTAAACAATGCAGGATGCATAAAGAGAATACCGATGACGGAGATGAGTGCAGAGGATTTCAGGGCAGTTGTCGACCTTGACCTCAATGCTCCTTTCATCTGTGCCAAGGCAGTTATTCCTCAGATGATCAAGCAGGGTGGTGGAAAGATTATCAACATCTGTTCGATGATGAGTGAACTCGGACGTGAGACAGTCAGTGCCTATGCTTCAGCAAAGGGTGGATTAAAGATGCTTACAAAGAACATTGCTTCCGAGTATGGCGCTTACAACATCCAGTGCAACGGCATCGGGCCGGGTTATATCGCAACTCCGCAGACAGCACCGCTAAGGGAGAGACAGCCTGACGGCTCAAGACATCCGTTCGATGCTTTCATCGTAGCAAAGACACCGGCAGAGAGATGGGGTACCCCTGAGGATCTCCAGGGGCCGGCAGTCTTCCTCGCTTCTGATGCATCCAATTTCGTCAACGGTCATATTCTCTATGTTGACGGAGGAATTCTTGCATATATCGGTAAGCAGCCGAAATAAGAAAATAAACGGTATTCAGGCAGAGTCTTTTACGGCCCTGCCTTTTTTCTTTTAAAAATAATCAATATCCTACACAGGTATGAGAAAAGCATTGGCAATAATTATCTTGATCCTCTTTCTTGTCTCCTGCTCCGGGGAGAGTTCCGGGGAGGGAAACATAAATATTGCCGTATCCCAGGAGCCTGTCACCCTCGACATAACAGTGTCATCAACCCTGATGGGAAGAATCATTGCATCAGGAAACATATATGAGAAATTACTTGTGCTCGATGGAGACGGAGAAGTGAGAGAAGAGCTGGCATCATCATATTCCTTTTCAAATGACAACAGAACACTTACTTTTTCTCTTCGTGAGGGTGTTCTCTTTCATGACGGGAGTACTCTCTCTGCAAAGGATGCGGCAGTATCAATGAACAGATATCTCTCCATCTACAGCAGAGCGTTAGAGCTGGTCGGTGAGAGTAGATTCGAAGTCACAGGAGATCTGGAAATAGAGATAACAAGCGACCATTCTCTTGTTTTTCTTCCTCTTTTAATAGCATCAAGCCCTCAGGAAGCTATTATTATGCCTTCTTACTTAATCAACGGGACTGATGTTGTAAGCCAATATATAGGAACAGGACCCTATAAACTCTCACTTTGGAGAAGCGGGGAGAAGATAGTCTTGGAGAAGTTTGACTCCTACTCTGAATATGGAGATGAATGTAACGGAAAATGGGGAAGAAAGAGTGCCCGTAACAGCTCTCTTACCTTTTATTTTGTTCCTGATTCAATAACAAGGTTACTCGGACTTGAGAGCGGTCAATATGATTTTATCAATGATGTTATGAGCTCTGATGTGACACGATTGGAAAAGAATGAGAGCATCAGGCTCATAGAAGGGGACGAGAGTGGCAGCATTGCCATTGTCTTCAATAAAAAGGAGGGCCCTTTTCAGGATAAAAGTATAAGGCAGGCAGTTTCTCTTTCTCTTTCTTCTGAAGAGCTTATGTCTGCTTGTTATGGAGATAGTGGATATTCCCTCAATAGTGATTATATGGAAAGCAGCCAGAAAAACTGGCTTTCTGACTCTCCCAATGATTATGCCGTACGCGATACCTCCAAAGCCCGGGAGCTTCTTTCCGGCAATGAAAATCTGAGAGTGAGAATTCTAACATCCAACCTCAGCAATCTTGATAAAATTGCTGTTGCTGTTAAGGAGGAGCTCGAAGATATCGGCCTGGAGAGCGAGATTATCAGCCTCGACTGGGCGGGATTTGTCGAGAAGAGAAACAATGCCTCTGACTGGGATATCTACATTTCGGCTTTCACATCAGTGCCGCTTCCTCAGATGAAGAGTTATTTTTCTCCGTCTTTTCCCGGATGGATGGATGAGGAGAGCGAAGCGTACAGCGTAATCAGGAGAATGAATGAATCTGAAACTCTCTCTGAGGCTGAGACAATCTGGAAAGAAGGACAGGAGGTTCTTTTTGATTACGCTCCCGTATATATTCCGGGACATTATTCTACAGTCTATGCCTCTTTTAAAGATTTGGATAACATAATCATCCAGAATGGTTTTTTCTTCTGGCAATGTGAGAAAAAATAAGAGTATTGGAAAAAAGAGAAGAAAGAGATGAAAAAAACAATAAGAAAAAAAGGCGTGGAGCTTATCTTTTCCCTTCTTCTCGTTTCTCTCCTTCTCTTTTCCTGTTTTTATTTTCTCTCAGGTGATACATCTTCTGTTCTTCTCGGGGAGGATATCACACAAGCCGCCCGTGACAGCTACCACAGTAGCACATACAGAGGATTCTGGAGAGGGTACATGACATCTATGATATCCTTTTTTACATTTGACTGGGGGAAGAGTATAAGTGGAGAGCCTGTGAGTATCATCGTCCTGAGGGCAATCGGGGTCTCTTTGTCGCTTGCTTTTTATGCCTTCCTCTTTTCCTTTCCGTTCTCTCTGTTCCTTTCTGCCCGTGCGGTAAGAAAGAAAGGAGGAGTATGTGACAGATTTCTTGCTCTTTTTTCCTCTCTTCTATTGTTGCTCCCTTCATTTCTAACTTCAATTATCCTTCTTGTTGTGCTGTCATCTCTTTTCAAGATATTCCCGGTAGCGGGTTATGTGCCTCTTTCAGAGGGATATTTCAAACACCTTTCGTCAATGATTCTCCCTTCTCTCTCAATTTCGTTCATCAACACATCCTACATGTTGAGACTCTTCAGAAAGGGACTGGGGGAGACTATCGAGGAGCCTTATGTGACATACGCACGGGCAAAGGGAGTAAGGGATAAAGATATCGTTATACGCTCTGTTCTTAAGCCTTCTCTTCCCGTAATCATCAGCACAACAGGCATGAGTATTATTTCTTTTTTTGCATCAAGCACAGTCGTAGAGACAGTTTTTGCTCTTCCGGGGATGGGACGGGCACTTGTGAGGAGTGCTCTTGAGAGGGATTACTCTCTTAGCTTTGTGCTCGTCATGGTTATGATGCTGATTATTTCAATTGTACTATTCGTAAGCAGTCTTCTTATAAATATTGCTGACAGGAGGGGAGACAAAGAAAATGGCAAAGCTTAGGTCGGGCATCATCCTTCTTCTTGTACTTCTTCTTATGGGCCTCCTCTTCATGGGAAGGGGGGAGATATCTAGTGAAGATTACCTTGCCTCTCCTACAAAGGAACATATCTTTGGCTGTGATGCGCTTGGACGCGATCTCTTTAAGAGGTGTATGTATGCTCTTGTCGTCTCATTCTTAATCAGCATTGCAGGATCCGTTCTTTCCCTTTTTATTGCACTTATATTTGTTTTCCTCTGCCGTTGGGATGGGATAGTAAGAACAGTTGTCTTCTCCTTTATAAAGGCTGTAAAAACAGTTCCTGCAATCGTTCTTGCTCTGTTCATGCTCTCCTATGGAGGAAACGATATAATGAAGCTTGTGCTGACACTTGCCCTCTCCGGTGGTGCGACAACGGCACTTATGATACTTCCCCTGCTTAATTCCATTGAAGGGGAAGAGTATATAATTGCCGAGCGGAGTCTCGGAATCAAGGAAGAACGGATATACTTGCACCACATCGTGCCGGCACTCTCTCCATTAATAATGGAGAATTTCTTTCAAAGTATGATAAGCATGATCATTACAGAATCAAGTCTCTCATTCCTGGGGCTGGGCATTGACCCGTCTGTTCCGACTCTCGGAAGGATTCTGTCGGAGGGGAGAAGCCTCGTTCTTACATACCCCCATACTGTCATATTCCCCTCCCTTGTTCTGTTCCTCCTCGGATTCTCACTCCTCATTATTTCCCGTGGCTTAGGAGAGCTTGATTCTTCCCTTCATTGAGCGGGTGAGGGTTGTCTTATCAACATAACCGAGATCTCCTCCGATCGGGATTCCTGATGCCAGACGGGAGAAGGTAAGAGAATATGGGGACAGTATGTTCCTGATATAAAGGGCAGTAGTGTCACCCTCTTCTGTCGGGTTGGTTGCAATGATTATTTCCTTGAAAGTACCTGTCTCAACTCTCTCTATGAGCTCTTTGAATCTCAACGAACCCGGCCCTATGCCGTTAAGTGGGTTGATAGCACCTCCCAGCACATGATAGAGACCGTTATAGATGCCGAGAGAGGAAAGAGACACAACATCCTGGGGATCTTCGACTATGCAAAGAATTGACTTGTCAAGCTTGTCTGATGAACAATAAGGACAGTTGTCTCCTTCCATAAAGCAACCGCAGACAGGGCAGGGATGTATTCTGTCCTGGATGGTCATGATAGCCTCTCCGAGCTTTGCATTATATGTTTTATCTGTTTTTATCAAATGATAAGCCATTCTTGTGGCTGACTTGTCTCCCATGCCGGGAAGCTTTTTCAAGAGTCTTATAAGTTCATCCAGACTTGTCATGCTTTCATCCCGCCGAACATATCCTGGAGAGATTTTCTCATCTCTGTTTCCCTTGCACTTTCGACTGAGGAACATGCCTCATTGAAGGCAGATGCTATGAGGGTTTCCAGCACGCCTTTATTTTCCTTGCTCAGGAGAGTTTCGTCGATTGACACATCCTTAACTTCATAGAGGCAGTTGATTTTGATTTCAACAAGTCCCGCCCCTGCTGAGCCTGTGATAATTTCAGCTTTGAGGGCTGAATCAATCTTCTCCTTCTGTGTTCTGGTCTTCTCCATCTGCTGATTCAAATTCTTCATCATTTGGGCTAGTTCTAACGGGTTCATCTGTTTTTGTCTCCTTTGGCTTATTCTCCGGTGTGCTCTTTTCGCTGTCATCTCTGGTAACCATTATCTTTCCTCCAAAGATGGATTGCAGCGACAACATCTTCTCCGAGTATTCAATATCTTTGGGTTTATTGTAGACGACGGAGAGTGAGAGTCTTTCCCCTGCCGTCACGGCAATGGCACTCTCTACTTCCTTCTTGTTCTCGATTAGAAGATCCCTTGCTATCTCGCTTTTGACTGTAAGGACAAGAAAGTTGCCTTCCCGTGATATGTCTGCGTTGAGGATATGATGTGAAATAAGCATCTTAAGGTCCGGGCTTATTTCCTTCTCTATAGCTTCAAGAAGGTCATGGTCATACTCAATCGGGTTTTCCTCTCTCTCCGGCAATTCCTTTTTCTCTGGTTCGCTGGGAACAGTGGCAATCGGTGTGGCTGCAATGACAGCAGGAGAAGGAGAGGCTTCAATCACCCTTTGTGATTTTTTTTTAATGACTACAGAGCCTTCTGCTATTCCTTTCTTCATGTCTTCCAGCTTTTTCACCAATGTTTCATTGGAAACAAGATATGGAAGAGATGAGAGACGGGAGAAGAGGAGTTCGAGCTCGAATTGCGGGGAGAGTGTGTACCTGAGGTCTCTGTAAAGGTTCATGAATGCTCTGAGTCCTGCTTCCAGTTGTTCCTTCGAGAGGAGATTTACTATATCGAGAGGTATTTCATTCTCCTCAACGCCGAGTATCCCGGGTCTTCTTATTCCGTTCTTATAGAAGAGAACGGCTCTGAAAAATTCTGCTCCGTCCTTTGTAATCTGCTCCGGTGAGACACCGTCCTGGAGAAGTGAGGAGATCTCCTCGATGGCCTTTCCCGGATTGCCGGAAAGGGAATATGAGACGACTTCGCTTATCTTTGAAAAGCCGGCAAGATTAAGCCTCTCCCGGATCTTTTGCAGAGTTATGTGGTTGCCACAGAATGATGCAACTTGATCAAAAAGAGTATAGGCATCTCTCATGCTGCCCGTTGCCTCTTTACTTATCCAGAAGAGAGCATCTTCATCTGCTTCTATGTTTAAATCCTCAGCCGCCTCCTTGAGACATGCCTGGATTTTCTCCTGGGGTATAAGCTGGAAGCGGAATACCTGGCAGCGGGACTTTATTGTTGCCGGGACCTTCTGTATTTCGGTTGTGGCAAAGATGAAGATGATATATTCCGGCGGTTCCTCAATCGTCTTGAGAAGGGCATTGAAGGCCGAGGTGCTCAGCATATGGACTTCGTCTATGATATATATCTTGTAGCGGGAGGACTGGGGAGGAAAAAGAACCTCCTCCTTGATCTTTCTAACATCATTGACAGACGTATTCGAGGCTCCATCTATCTCTATGACATCAAGGCTGGTTCCGCTGGCTATCTCAATGCACGAAGAACATACACCGCACGGGTGGGCACTCATTCCTTTCTGGCAATTGAGGGCCTTTGCAAGAAGACGTGCGGAGCTGGTCTTTCCGACCCCTCTTGGTCCTGCAAAAAGATATGCATGGGCAATGCGGTTTTCCTTAATCGCATTTTCCAGTGTCGAAACTACAAATTCCTGTCCGACAAGTTTGTCAAAATCCTGGGGCCTTTTTCTGGTTGCTGTTACTTCATATGCCATAGTTTGATGATAGCATGAAAGATTGTCAGCGACTATCTCAAAAGGAGTATTCCCCGTCCCTCAAATTCTCAAGGGTTATGTGTGAGAAGAATTCCATGTTGTTTCTGTAGAGTGCCTCCCACATCGGAAGTGTCGGACAATCCTTCTGTCTGTGGCATGAATTGACTTTATTGCATAGGCATTCGACAGGGGCAAGACTGTCCTCTGTGATGGACAAGATGTCTTTAACAGAGAGGAGTGAGGGAGCTATTTTCAGCCTGTAGCCTCCTTCCTTTCCTCTCTGGCTTTCTATGATGTCTCCGCGTGAAAGTGTCTGGACAATCCTCTCAAGGTACTTGGGGCTTATCTCCTCGCTGACGGCGATGTCCGAAAGGGGAACAAAGCCGTCTTTTTTCGAGAGTGCGATAAGAAACCTCAAGGCATAACGACCTTTGGTTGAAATCATCATTGTTCTTTATAAAGCGGAGTTGAGAGATATCTGTCTCCTCCATCAGGAAGAATGGCGACAATAGTCTTTCCCTTGTTCTCTTCTTTCTCAGCTTCCTCAACAGCCTTCCAGAGTGCGGCTCCGGAGCTGATTCCTATGAGAATTCCCTCCGTGTGCCCCATTTCGCGTGCCCACTTGTAGGCATCTTCTTCCGTTGCTGTTGCAACATAGGAGTAAACGGAAGTGTCAAGAGTTTCCGGGACGAATCCTGCTCCGATACCCTGTATCTTATGGGGGCCTGAAACACCCTTGGTAAGAACAGGAGATGCATCTGGCTCTATGCCGATAATTTCTATTTCAGGATTCTTCTTTTTAAGATATCTGCCTGTTCCTGTAATTGTCCCGCCTGTCCCGATTCCCGCAATGAAAATGTCGACCTTTCCCTCTGCATCTTCCCAGATTTCGGGGCCTGTTGTCTCCTCATGAGCAAGTGGGTTGCTGGGGTTGACGAACTGCCCGGGGATGAATGCATCAGGGATTTCCTCTTTAAGCTCTTCTGCCTTAGCGATGGCTCCTTTCATGCCTTTCTTTCCATCTGTAAGTACAAGTTCAGCTCCATAAGCCTTCATCAGAAGTCTTCTCTCCTCACTCATCGTTTCCGGCATGACGATTATTACGCGGTAGCCCTTGCTTGTTCCTATGGCGGCAAGCCCGATTCCGGTATTTCCGCTTGTGGGTTCAATGATGACAGAGCCTTTCTTAAGGAGCCCTTTCTTTTCGGCATCTTCGATCATCTTTCTTGCAATACGATCCTTGATGCTTCCCGTCAGATTAAGATATTCCAGTTTGACAAGTACTCTTGCCTTGAGGCTGTACTTTTTCTCGATGTTGCTTACCTCATAGAGCGGGGTAGATCCGACAAGTTCCAGAGCATTGTGATAAAGCATGTTTTCCTCCATCTCCTACCATGCAGGTAGGAATTTGAAGTAAGATAGGCTCATTTCATGAATAATGCAATAGCCCAAGTCAAAAATAATCAGAAATTCTCATTTTGTTTCGGATTATACATAAGTCGGTTTTTACAATTGAGATTCTGTTTGACAGGAGGTATGAGGGGGCTAGAATGCAGGAGAAAAAAGGATAAGTGATGAAGTGTTTCTGCTGTAATAAAGAGATTCTCAGTGTGTTTGAAACCTGTCCGTTCTGTGGGGCGAAACAGAAGGATGGACGAATGGAAGGGGAGGTATACAGAACCCTGGTGATAGACGGCAGAGGTTTTAAATTTGCTTCCTTTGTCAGCTATCTGGCCCTTCCTGTCGGCATTATCGTCTCTATAATATGTGCTTGTCTCAGCCTGTGGCTTATAAAGAGGCATGACATTCTCGGTTTTGTGAACGCAATAGACTATTTTGCGATAGCTGTTCTGGGCTACATGGCAACAAAGGGTCTGAAAAACTTCAAAAAGTATGGGTTCAACTCTCTGCTCTTAATATGCTTATTGACGCTGCTGTCAAACATCTTCCGCTTTGTATGCGGAATGAATATGGAGAACCCGTATGATATCAGGTATTGGAAGATATTCTCCCTTGTTAAGGTTGTCCTCTCGGTGCTGACTGCTGTTTACTTTCTGAAGAGACAGAAATTCTACAATAAATAAAAATGCAGCAAATGGTCCGGGTCACATGAAAAATCCTCTGACCGTTGCTACATTCCTGTCCTGGCGGGGTTGGGAGGCATCCATTGCCTGGTATCTGCTGCACCACTATTTTGGCAAAAATAACTCTTTGAGTAAAGGGTATGCCGTTAGAAGAAAAGGTCTTTTACAAATATCTCAATGCCGATGAGTATGAGAACGATGCCTCCGAAGACTGTGGCCTTGCTTTTGAGCTTCTCTCCTGCTTTCTTTCCCAGCCAGAGTCCGCATGTACATATGAAGAATGTGACTATTCCAATAATTACGGATGATATGACAGCTTCTGCTGTAGAGTAGTCAGCAATGGCAAAGCCTACAGAGAGTGCATCAATGCTTGTTGCTATCCCCTGTATGATAAGAGCCCCGACTGTGAGTGTACTTCCTGTCTTTTCCTCTCCTTCCTCTCCTTTTCCTGCTTCAATGAGCATCTTTATCCCGATATAGCTCAGGAGTACCAGTGCTATGTAGGGAATGAATTTCTGGAAGAGTGAAAAGTATTGGCTTATTGTGTGTACACACACCCATCCGATGAGCGGCATAGCTATTTGGAAGAGAGCATATGTCAAAGCCACGTAAAACTTCTTCCCTTTCGACATTGCCGGCTCGGCAATAGTGTTCGCAATTGAGACGCTGAAAGCATCAACGGCAAGTCCGACACCCAGAAGGATGCTGTTTGTAATCAGAAAACCCCAGTCCATTTTTTCCTCTTTTGTCCTGTGTAATAAATCTTGTGCTGAAAAGGGACGGAAAGACACCATGCCGTTTCAGCATGAGTCTCGGAATTACAACAAGCCAGGAAGAAATCCAGTATGTTGACTTGTTCGCCAGGCGCTCCTACTCCCTCGAGGGGTAAGGTAACAGAAAAGGAATGGAAAGTCCAGAGAAAAAATAGCCTTCCGTGCTAACATAGAGCGCGTCCGGGGTTGGATGATATGCCTATAAGGAGAAGTATATGAGAAGATATGATGAACTTGATGGAAAAGCTGTCGTCGTCACACTTACTTCCGGCGTTAGATTTATCGGAAGGTATTGCGGATACGATGAACAGGATGATTATGATGATGTCCCGATCTATGACTACTACGAGTTTCAGGCTTTAAAGCCTGAGGATCCCCACTTCTTTATGGATTTTGAGACACACTCTGTCGCCTCAATCGAGAAGTATGAGGAGGGTATGAAGTTTTTCCCTTCCCGGGAGAAAGGCTCCCGTGTCGAGGAGAATCTTGAAAAAGCCGGCTTTATCATTGTCTGAGATTAGTCTTTTTTCGTGAATAGAAATAGTAGATAAGACATGCCAGAAGCGTGAATACGGCGGCGTAGGCTGTCGAGAGCCCGATTTCAAAAAGCTTCGGCTCTGGTTTCAGACTCATCATGTAAGCATATGGGATCTTCACAAGGAAGATGGAACATAACCCCTGGATCATCACAAAGGTTGTCTTCCCCAGACCGTTGAAATACCCGGTCAGACAATATGCAACAGAGAGCACAAAGCACTCGATTGAGGTTGCCTTCAGGAACTCTGATGATGTAGGACATACGCACCAAATTGACTTTTAACCCATCATGCCTTTTGGAGCATAAAG